>JALYKU010000123.1 GCA_030774595.1 Chloroflexota bacterium
GCGGCGACGGCCTCGTCGGACATGCCGGCCTGCACCGCGACGAGGCGGCGCTCGAGCCGACCACGCACGGAGGCAGGGAGCGGCGCACCCATGCGATCACGGAGGGCGGTCGCGGCCGCGGCGAGGCGGACCGCACGCTCGCCTTGCGAACCCGCGGCCGCCAGGCCCGCGAACGCGGCCAGCGCGAGCGCGATGCCCGAGCGATCCCCCACCTCGCGCCATACGGACACGCTCTCGCGCAGGAACCGGCCCGCGGAGGCGAGGTCGGCCTGGGCGATCGCGAGGTTTCCCAGGCTGATGAGGCTGAGCGCCGCACCCCGCCGGTCACCGAGCTCGCGTTTCATCTGCAGGCTGCGCTCGTGGAGCGACCGCGCGGCATCGAGATCGCCCTCGTCCTGCGCGACGATGGCGAGGTTGCCGAGGAGGACCGCGATCGACCATGGCCGGTCGGGTTGGAGGTCCAGGCTCTCCTGGTACAGCGCTCGCGCTGCGGCGTGATCGCCCTGCTGGTGCGCGACGTTGGCGAGGTTGTTGAGGGCGATCCCGATCAGCTCACGGTCGCCGAGCTCCCGCTGGATGGCGAGGCTCTGCTCGAGGTACGACCGCGCAGCCGCGTGATCCCCTCGCTGCGCGGCCATCGCCGCCAGCGTCGTCAGTGCGCCAGCCGCGCCGGGCTGGTCCCGAAGCTCGCGGCGGATCGCCAGGGAAGCCATCCCAAAGCCGTGAGCAGCCTCGTGATCCCCCTGATAGAAGGCGATCGCCGCTGCTCCCTCGAGTGCCTTCGCACGCGCGCTCGTTGGGTTCGACGCCGCCGGGAGGTCCAGCACGCGCGTGAGGTACGCCCGTCCCTCGGCGAGGTGTCCGTGGACGCGCCAGAAGAACCACAGCCCGCCCGCGATGCGAAGGCCGGCCTCCGCGTCGCCGTCCTGCAGTGCCCAGTTGAGGGCCGCCCGCACATTGTCGTGCTCTCGCTCGAGCCGATCCAGCCATTCCTTCTGCGCGGGACCGGAGAGCTGTGGCGCCGCGCCCTCGACCAGCTCGACGAAGGCGCGCGCATGCCGCGTGCGGATCTCCGCGGCCTCCCCCGCAGCGACGAGCCGCTCCTGCGCGAACTCTCGTATGGTCTCGAGGAGGAAGAAGCGCAGCTCTCCCTCGACCTCTTCCTGTCGCGCGAGGCTCTGGTTCACGAGATCCACGAGGCCGTCGAGGACATCGACGCCGATCTCAGTCGCCGGTCCACAGACCTCCTCGATCTGCGCGAGCGCTCCGCCGCCCGCGAAGGCGCCGAACCGCTCGAAGAGCCGCCGGCTTCCGTGCTCGAGGAGGTCGTAGCTCCACGCGATGGCTGCGCGCAGCGTTTGCTGGCGCGCCGGAAGGTCGCGAGCTCCGCCGGTCAGGAGATCGAGGCCTCTTCGAAGCCTTTCGAGCATCGCTCCGGCGGGGAGGACCTTGGTGCGAGCGGCAGCGAGCTCGATCGCCAGCGGGAGGCCGTCGAGGCGCGTGCAGATCTCCACGACGGCGCGCGCGTTGTGGGCGGTCACCACGAAGTCCGGCCTCACCGCGACCGCGCGCTCGATGAACAGCCGGATGGCCTCGAACTGGGGCAGGGCCGCGAGGTCGGCCAGGTCGTCGGGACTCGGCAGATCGAGCGGAGGAACGGGCAGCTCCTGCTCTCCCGACACGCGCAGCGGCGCTCGGCTCGTGGCGATGACCTTCAGTCCGGGGCCCGCGCGGAGGAGATCGGCGATGCGGGGAGCGACCTGCACGACCTGCTCGAGATTGTCGAGCACGATGAGAAGCCGTCGCGAGCGGACGTACTCCGCGAGAGACTCGAGCGGCGTGCGCGGGCCCGTGAGCGATACGCCCAGGGCGTGCGCGACCTCGGACAGGACCAGCGCAGCGTCGCTCACCGCGGCGAGCCCGACGAAGTAGACCCCATCGGGGAACTCCTCCGCGCTCTCCGCCGCGAGCTGGAGCGCGAGTCGCGTCTTGCCCGTCCCTCCGGGTCCGACGAACGTGAGCAGGCGCGTAGCCGACAGGAGCCGCAGCCCCGTCGCCAGCTCGCGCTCGCGCCCGACGAAGCTCGTGAGCTGGAGCGGTAGGTAATGCGGCATCCGGTCGAGCGTTCGCGGTGGCGGGAAGTCCGACGGCAAGCCCTCGACGTCCAACTGGTAGAGCCGCTGCGGACGGGCAAGATCCTTGAGGCGCTGCTCACCGAGGTCGCGCATGCGTATGTCGGGCGATAGCGACTCCTCCGCCAGCGCGCGCACCGTCTCCGATACCAGCACCTGCCCGCCGTGCGCCGCTGACGCGATGCGCGCCGCGCGGTTCACCGGGATGCCGATGTAGTCCGCCCCCGCGGCCGCGCTCGCGCGGGTCGCCTCGCCCGTGTCGAGGCCCATGCGCACGCGGACCGCGGACCCCTGCGGCCACGCGTGCCCGGCCAGACTTCGCTGGGCCGTTGCGGCGGCCGCTACCGCGTCGCTTGCATTCGCAAAGACGGCGAAGAAGGAATCGCCCGCAGTGGCCACCTCGCGTCCGCCGTGCGCTGAGAGCGCTTCGCGGATGATGCCCGTGTGGCTCGCGAGCTCTACCTCGAAGCGTTCGGCGCCCAGCGAGCCGAGCAGCCGCGTCGACCCCTCGATGTCAGTGAAGAGGAACGTCAGCGTGCCGCTTTGCGCGCCACTCACGCGCGCAGTATCGACTCGATCACGAACGAGGCCACGGCTGCCCGCCCACGGCGGGAATGCCGCAAAGCGCGGGAGCCCTCGCCGCCGGCGATCCGCGGGCGCCATGGCTGGCGACCGTGCGCCGATCGGCTCTTACCCGTTCTCCCCGATGGGGTCACCGGGCTGCGCTGACACGCGTCGCGCCGCCGATCCGTACCCGCCTCTTCAGACGTCGCGGGACAGCGCCAGCTCGCCCTGGTCGTACACCAGGCGGCCGTCTGAGGTGAGGCGCGCGAGGTCCCACAGCCGGTGGGGCTCGGGCTCGGCACTCGGCTTGATGAGGTGCAGCACCTCCCAGCCGTCAGCGACGAGCCGGTCCGCGAGGATGCGCCGATGACACTTCCACCAGAGCGTCTCGGAGCACATGAAGGCGACGCGCCGCTCCGTCGCGAGGGCGCGCAGCCACGCGTACGCCTCGACGAACTCGGGGTCGGACAGGTGGTCGGCGTATCCGCGGAAGCCGGGCTCCTTGAGCGCGGCGTGCGGCGAGCTCGTCGGGGAGCGGCGCCAGCCACCGAGCGCTTTCCGGTGCTCGTAGCCGATGCCGCGCTTCCTCAGCGATGGGCCGAGCGCGCTGCCGGTGAAATGCGGATGGCGCCGCGAGTACGGCGCGGTCCGGATGTCGACGCACGTGTCGATGCGCGCGGCCGCCAGGAGATCGAGGAACGCCTCCCCCGTTCGCGCGCCGTGCCCCGCGGACCAGATGCGCATCGATCCGAGTGTGCGACACTCGGCGGCCGTGCAGCGTCTCCCCATCAGGCCCGTCACGCCCGAGCTGCACGACGATGTGATGCGCTACTTCGACCTCGTCGCTTACGCGGACAACCCCGCATGGGCGAAGTGCTACTGCGCCGAAAGCTGGCCCTGGACTTCGACAGCCGCACGAAGCAGCAGAACCGCGGCCTCCGGAGCGACCTCATCCGCTCCGGCCGCGCCCGCGGGCTCGTCGCCTACCGGCTCGGTCGGATCGTCGGCTGGTGCCACGCCGCCCCGAAGAGCGAGCTGCTGAACCTCCAGGGAGGCGGCCGGGAACAGGACGTGGGCGCCATCGTCTGCTTCGTCGTGGCGCCCGACTCCCGTCGCCAGGGGATCGCGACCGCGCTGCTCCTTGCCGCCTGCGACTACCTCCGCGAGCTCGGGGTGCGCGAGGCCGAGGCATGCCCGTGGACCGAGGAGCCGGACGATCCCGCGCGCTGGCCGCAGATCCAGTACGTCGGTCCGAAGTCGATGTTCCTGAAGCACGGATTCACGAAGCTCCGCGAAGTCGCGCAGACGACGATCGTGCGGAAGGCCCTCAGTTAGCCGATCGCCCTGCGGGGACCACGGCGCTCCGTTGGGGACCAGAGAGGCAATGCGCACATGCCCGTCTTGAGGCGATGCCGACCGGCCGAGCGACCGGCCCATTCTTTGTAGAGCAACGGGGAGACCGAGGGGTTTCGAACCCCTGACGGCAGAGCCACAGTCTGCAGTGTTACCACTACACCACGGTCTCCAGGTACGTGGGTCCCGGCGATTGTACCTATTGCACCGGTCGCGCTGTCCTCACATACCGAGATCGTGGACGACGTTCAGCTGTACTGGCTTGCCGGATTGCTCGAGGGCGAGGGCGCCTTCCTCGCCGGTCCGCCATCGAGTCCGCATCGACCGGCGATCGGCCTTCACATGACCGACCGCGACATCGTCGAGCGCGTGGGCGCGATCCTTGGAAGAGCCGTGTGCAGAAGCGATCGGGGTCTCGACCGCGGCTACAAATCGGTCTTCATCACGAGCATCAAGGGGTACCCTGCGATCGGCGTCATGCTTGCCCTGCGGCCGGCTCTCGGACGGCGGCGGCAGGCGCAGATCGATCGCGCGGTGGTCCGCCGATCGGCCCGAGCCCCGCGCTGGTCCTCGCCGACGCCGGTATGCACAACACCGATGTGCCATGAACCGGCTCACATCCGGGCGTTATGCGAAAGGCACTACGGGCGCTGGTGGAAGGCGAAGAGGAAGGGAAGGGCATCGGCATACATCCCACTCGATCCACCGGCGGTCCTGAGCGCTGGACTCCAGCCACTGGCCGAGCTGCCGAATCGCGATCCCCGGTCGATCGCAGGGCTCGCAGGCCTTCTCGAAGGAGAAGGGCACTTCACGTCCATCCGCTCGCGTGGCGGCGCTAACCGCCCGGTCGTGCAACTGCAAATGTGCGATGAAGACGTCGTGCGCGCGGCGGCGACGCTCGGTGGATGCGACCGCGATCTGGCGCACCGAGGCTCGCCGCGCGGACTGGAACCCAACGTTCAATTGGCGGGTCGTCGGTCCGCGAGCGGAGCCCACCATGCGGCGTTTGCGACCTTACATGGGCGAGCGGCGCGGCCGCGCGATCGATCTGGCACTCGCGAGTTACAACCCCATCCGGCTCACCGATGCGCCGTCCACCTGCGCGATGGCGCCCTGCGAGCAGCCCCACTCTGCACGCGGCCTCTGCCACAAGCACTACATGATGTGGACGCGGGACCGCGCCAGCGGCCACGCTCAGCGAATCACGCCGCTGCGCTGATCTGGACCGCCAAGCGCTCACATCTCCCGCATGGCGGTCCCGTTCGCGCTCATCGGTGCCGCCGGGTTCCTGCTGCATTCGTTCGCCTATCCGCTCGCGCTCCTGCTGGCCGCCCTCTAAAGGCGTCGGCGGCGTGGCGAGCAAGTGGGCCGAAGACCGTCGCTCGGGCCCGGCGAGGCCATTCACGGTCGGCCTGATCTTCGGATCGATCGTGGTCGTCGCGCTCGCGGTCAGCTATCTGTGGCTCGTGTCGGGCGGCGGCCCACCGGTCCCGTCCCCGGCGACCTGACGCTCGCGGCCGACCACCGCCGCCGCGCCGCGGACCGGCGCTACCGTCCCGCTCTGGCCTTCGCGTCCTCGTACAGCGGCCGGACCATCCCCGCGGCGGGGTGGAACTCGCCGACGTCGAGGTAGACCCTCCACACGTCGACCGCTCCCTTGTAGTCCTCGCCCCTGTACAGGATCAGACCCTTCAGGAACAACGCGTCCGCGTCGCGCGGCCTGAGCGTTAGCACGCGTTCGACGGCCACGCGCGCGCCGGCGCTCTCACCTGACTGGAAGAGGATCAGCGCGAGCCCGTTCAGCGCGGGCACGTTGACGCGATCGATCGCCAGCACCGCCTGGTATACGGGGACGGCGTCGCGCTCTCGTCCGTCCTGCACGTACGCGTCGGCGAGCGCCAGCTGTGCCGGGACATCTCGTGGGTTCGCGCGCGCGCGGGTCTCGAGCTCGGCCGTGGTGGGCGTGAGCGGGCGGGTGTCGCCCGTCAGCGGCGCGCCAGGCGCGCGGTCTCCAGCCTCTCGCGGGAGCGTCGCGACGACGACCACCGTTGTGACCGCGACGAGCAGCGCGGCGACCGCGAAAGTGCGAACGGGCGCGGGTGCCGCGCGCTGCTGCGTTCGGTGCGTGAACGCCTCGCGCTCGAGCGCGCCGCGCAGCCGCGCGTAGTCGTCGGCGTCGATCGTGCCGGCCGCGCGGGCGAACTCGAGGTCCCGCAGAGAGCTGACCGCCCGCGCGACGTCGTCTCGCGGGTCCGGCGGATCGGCGGGCCACGCCCATCGCCGTCCGGCGACGAACGGCAGGATGGCGAGTGGCGCCGCGAGCCCGAGGGCGACGACGAAGACCACGAGCGTCAACACCGGATCGCCTCGGCCCGTGCGGGAGCGAGCACCCGCGCGGCCACTGGTCGAACACAAATGCTCGCGCGCGGACGGGCGCCAGGGCGATCATCACGGGAGAGCCTCCGCCGCGCGCGCCCGACCACCAGCGCGGTCATCACTCGAACGTCTCCTCTTGGCGTACCCGCTCCCGTAGCGCCGCCACCTCGTTCGGCGGCGGCGAGGACGGTGCCCCGGGCGCGGGCGGCACCGCCGCGGCGCGAGGCCGCACGAGACCGAGAGCGAACAGTCCACCCACAACGAGCGCAGCGAGCGGCACCAGCCACACCAGGCCGGTCAGGCCGAGCAGCGGGGGCGACAGGAACACCCACTCGCCGTAGGAGCGGCGGAACTCGGCGCGGATCTCATCGTCGCCGCGTCCTTCGGCCACGCGCTGGGCCACGAGATCGCGCATCTCCCGCGCGGTCTCGGACGGCGAATCCTTCACCGAGAGCCCCTGGCATACGGGGCAGCGCAGCTCCGCGGCGATGCCTTCGACGCGCTCGGCGGGGGTCACCGGCTGGGGCCGGGCGCTCCAGCCGACGGCGGCGAGCACCGCGACGACCGCCACGACCAAGGCGGTGCGCCGATACACGGGACTCATCGGCCCGCCAACGGCCGGATCGCCTCGATCCCCGCGACGAGGGTCTCTTCGTCGATCGGACCGATGTGGCGGCCCGCGACGACGCCGTCGGGTCCGACGAAGAACGTCTCCGGCACGCCGAATGTCCCGAAGGAGAGCGCCGCGCGTCCGTCGTCGTCCGCGACCGTCGGCCACGTGCCGCCCATGCGCTGCTGGAAGCCCAGGCCGGCCTCGCGCGAGTCCTGGTACAGCACCCCGACGATCACGACGTCTGCGGTGCGGTATCGCTCCCATGCGCGCACGAGCGCGGGGTACTCCTGTTTGCACGGGACGCACCACGAGGCGAAGAAGTTGACGACCACGACCTTGCCGGCGTGGTCCGCGAGGCGGAACCGCCCAGCGCCATCGAGACGCTCGAGGTCGAGAGCTGGGGCTGGTTTGCCGACGCTCGCGCTGCGGATGTCCTGCGGATCGTGCCGGAAGGCCAGCGCCAGGACCACGACGAGCGCGGCGATCGCCACGATGGCGCCGAGCCGCGCGATGCGCGCGATCCGCATCAATCCGCCCCCGCCGGCGCCGGCTCCATGACGGCCGCGAGGCGCTCGCGGCGGCGCGGCGGAGGGAGCGCGGCGACGACGGCGCCAAGTCCCACGATGCCCCCGCCGATCCACAGCCACGACACCAGCGGGATCACCCGCACCCGGATGGTCGCCCAGGCGTGGCCGCGCGCGTCGTACGCGGCGAGGATCGCGTACACATCGTCGGACAGCTTCGCGGCGATACCGGGTGACCCGATCGGCTGCGTCGCGTTCGGGTAGAACACCAGCGCGGGATGCAGCTCGTCGCGGGATCCTCCGCTCGCGACTCGCAGGTCGGCGACGACGCTGTCGCGCTGCGCCTCGCTTACAGCGCGTAGGCCCGCGAGTTCGACCGTGTAGCCCGCCGCGGTGAAACGATCGCCGGGGCCGAGCGTCCGCTCGACCTCCGTCGTGCGCGCGCTGCTGGTCGCGACGGCGAGCGCGACGACCACGATCCCGAGGTGGACGACGTAGCCGCCGTAGCGACGCCCGCTCCGGCGGAAGAGATTCGCGAGGGCCGTCGTCGGTGCTTCGCCGTGGAGGACCCCGCGTGCACGGACGCCCCGGACGAACTCCTGGACGATCGTCGTCGCCACGAACGCGGCGAGCGCGAACGTCGCGACCGCGGCGGGCGCCGGCGGACCGGTGAGCACGGCGAAGACCGCGCCCGCGCCCGCGGCGAGCACCGGCGCGGTGAACTGGCGCTCGAGCGAAGCGCGCGAGGCGCCGCGCCAGGGCAGCTGTGGGCCGACGCCCATGAGGAACAGCAGCGCGAGCGCGAGCGGGATCTCGACGCGGTCGAAGTACGGCGCGCCGATGGACACCTGCGCCCCCGAGACCGCCTCGACGATGAGTGGGTACAGGGTGCCGAGCAGCACGGTCAGCGTCGCGGCGACGAACACGACGTTCTGGAAGAGGAAGATCGCCTCACGCGACAGCGGCGAGCCGACGGACCCCGTATCGGCGAGGCGCGGCGCGCGCCACACGAGCAGCGCGACGGAGAACGCGAGGATCGCGGCGAGGTAGCCGAGGAGCAGTGGGCCGATGGCCGAGAGCGTGAAGGAGTGGACCGAGTTCACCACGCCGCTGCGCGTGAGGAACGTGCCGAGGATCGTGAGGGCGAAGGTCGCAACGACCAGCGAGAGGTTCCACGTGCGCAGGAGCCGGCGCTTCTCCTCGACCATCACCGAGTGCAGGTACGCGGTGGCGGTCAGCCACGGCATGATCGCCGCGTTCTCGACCGGATCCCACGCCCAGTAGCCGCCCCAGCCGAGCACCGCGTACGACCACCACGAGCCCGCGACGATGCCCACACCGAGGAGCGCCCACGACGTCAGCGCGAACCGGCGCGTCGCGACGAGCCAGCGGTCCCCGCCTTCGCCGAGGATGAGTGACGCGATCGCGTACGCGAACGGCACCGAAAAGAGGACGTAGCCGAGGTACAGGAGCGGCGGATGCAGCGCCATCAGCGGATGGTTCTGCAGCAGCGGGTTCGGCCCGCGGCCGTTCGCGGGCACGTCGGCCAGCAGCACGAACGGGTCGGCGACCGGCGTCGCGATCAGCAGCAGGAAGAAAGAGAGCATCACGAAGGTGACCGCGAGCGCCGTCGTCGCGAGTCGGGGAAGCGACCGCGTCCCGCGCCACGCGACCCACGCGACGGCCCCCGCGAGCACCGCCGTCCACAGCAGGATCGACCCCTCGAGCGCCGCCCAGAGCGAGATGACGCTGTAGAAGAGGGGCGTCTCGCGGGCGTTGTTCAGCGCGACGTAGCGGATGCTGAAGTCGTGCGTGACCAGCGCGCCGATCATCGCGAGGTCCGCGGCCACCACGAGTCCCAGCACCGCAAGCGACAGCGCCCGCGAAGATGCGAGCGAGCGGCCATCGCGCCGCCACGCCGCGTACGCGCTGGTCCCGATCCCGGCGAGCGCGAGCGGGAGAGCGGCGCGCAGGGCGCCCGCGCCGAGCGAGGCGAAGTCCATCAGGGCGCCCGGTGGGAGGGGGTCGCGCCCGCCGTGGGAGCGGTGTAGACCTCGTCGTGCTTCGCGATCACCTGGCTCGCGCGAAACGTCCCGTCCGCCGCGAAGCTGCCTTCGACCACGACGCCGGCTCCTTCACGGAGCAGCGCGGGAGGCGCGCCGGCACCTACGACCGCGACCTGCACCAGCCCGTCGGTGATCAGGAAGCGCAGGTCGCGCGTCGTCGGCTCGTAGGTGAGCGACCCGCGCTCGACCTGGCCTCCCAGTCGCGTCGGCTGTCCCGGCGCGACGTGACGGTCACGCGCCTCCGTCGGCGTCAGGTAGTACACCGCCGAGCCCTGGAGGTTCTGCGCCGCGATCGCTCCGATGAGCACGGCCGATCCGACCGCGGCGACGAGGAGGACGCGGCGTCCGTCTACGAAGGACGCCGCGCGCGCTGCCACAGCGAGACCAGGTACGCGACGAGCGATCCCCACACGACGACGTAAGCGGCGGCGATGAAGAGACCATCCATCAGGTCATCGCTCCAAGGCGCTCCTGTCGCCGCAGCTCGATGCCCAGGCGGTCGGCCAGCAGGTACGCGTAGATCAGCGTGAAGGCCGCGACGCTCACCATCAGCGTCGCCAGCATGCTCGGGTCGAGCGCCGGTGCCCCGCCGGCGCGCAGCACGGTAGGCAGCTGATGCAGTGAGTTCATCCAGAGCACCGAGAGATGGACGACCGGCACGTCGACCACGAGGACGATCCCGAGCACCGCAGCGCGGTTCGCGCGGCGCACGAAGTCGGTCGAGAGGTTGCGCAGCAAGAGGTAGCCGACGTACATCACGAACATGACCGCCGTGGTCACCAGGCGCGGCTCCCACGT
Organism: Chloroflexota bacterium; assembly: GCA_030774595.1. Next base: position 10,427 of record JALYKU010000123.1, read on the forward strand.
CCACCAGACACCCCACGTCGGCTTCGCCCAGATCGAGCCCGCCACCAGCGCGAGCCCCGTGAACAGGACGCCGATCTCGGCCGACGCGACCGCGACCGCATCGAACCAGCGTTTCCTCGTCCAGAGCCAGCCGACGCTCGCCAGGAACACCACGACGAACGCGAGGTAGGCGAGCCAGGCCGAGGGAACGTGGACGTACATGATCCGGTACACGTCGCCCTGGACCGCGTCGGCGGGCGCCCAGAGCAGCGACATGTAGGTCGAGATGAAGGCGGCCGCGATGGCGGCGATCCCCAGCCAGGGCCGCACGCGCAGGACGAGCGCGCGAGGAAATGTTGTGGTGGTCATTCGATGGCTGCGGGAACGATGGTAAAGCCGAGGACCGCGTACACAAACGCGAACGCGAGGAGCAACGCCGACCAGCCGAGGGAGCCCGTGGCATCGCCCGAGAGCGCGCTCGCGGATCCCTGGGTGGCCGCGACCAGCTGGGGGATGAGGACGGGCAGGGCGAGGATCGGGACGAGCGCGGCGCGCGCTCGGAGCCGCAGCGCCAACACGACGTCGAGCACCACGACCGCGGGGAGCGCTATGACGCCGAGCGCCGTCACGAGCAGCAGGTGACCGGCGAGCGCGACGTCCAGATCGAGGAGCACGAGCGAGAGCACGCCGCCGACCACGCCGACGATCGCGAGCAGCGCGGTGAGCGCCAGGACCTTTCCGGCGAAGAGCGCGTCGCGGCCGCCGGGAAGGACGATGACCGCTTCGAGCGCGTCGTCTTCGAGCTCGCGATCGAAAGAGCGCGTGGCGGCGAGGATCGCGGCGAACGCGAGCGCGATCCAGAACAGCGCGCCCGCGATCGCGGGCTGGCGCGCCGAAACGGGTCCGACGACGAGGCTCTCGAGCAGCACGAGGATCGCGACGAACGTCACGGCCGCGATGAGGCCGTCGGGCTGGCGGCGCTCCGCGAGGAGCTCGCGGCGCGCCACGAGCCCGATGCGGCGCATCACGCCACGATCCGACCGCTCTCGATGCGTGTCACCGCCGAAGCGCGCTCGTCGAGCTCCGGGTGCGCGTGCGTGGCGATCAGGAGCGCACGTCCGGCGTCGCGGATCCGATCGATCGCCGTTCGCAGCATCGCCGCGGCCGATTCGTCCAGCTCGGCGAAGGGTTCGTCGAGCAGCGTCACGGCGCACGGCTCCGTATCGAGGCGGGCGAGAGCGGCGCGACGGCGCTGTCCGGCGGAAAGCGTCTCGACCGGACGCGCGAGCTCCGCGCCGAGTCCCCACGCCGTGAGGGCGGACTCGACCGCGGGCGCGCCACGCATACCGCGGAAGCGCTGGAAGAAGGCGAGATTCTCGCTCGCCGAGAGCCCACGCAGGAGCTGGGGCCGATGACCGAGCGCGAGCAGGTCGCCGCGGATCTCGCGGCTGCCTGCCGCAAGAGGCACGAGGCCGGCGATGGCGCGGAGCAGCGTGGTCTTTCCCGCGCCGTTCGGCCCGCGCAGTACGCACAGCCCCGGTCCGAGCGCGAGATCGACGTCCCGCAGCACCACACGATCGTCGAGGATCACGGTGACGCCTCGCAGGCATGCGCTAGCGTCCATCCGGCGATGATGCGGCGCGCCGTCGTCGCCTGCATGGCTCTGACGCTGCTGTGCGCGTGCACGCGGGAGCAGCCCCCCGAGCCACCCGGACCGAGCACCGAGCGCAGGTCCATCAGCAGCTCGATCGCGCCGGGTGTCGCGCGGTCGCACGCTGGGCCGGTGTCTGGAGTCTCTGCGCTGACCTAACCGGCCGTCTGCTCGTTCTCCTCCGCGCGAACCAGCCGCGGCCAGCGCCGCCGGACCGCCGCCGCGACCCCCTCCGCGTCGAGGCCGAAATGCAGTCGCCACAGTGCCTGCGCGCCGTGGTCGACGAACTCGTCCGGGACACCGAGGATCTCGAGGTCGACGCGCGCGCCCCGCTCGCCGAACAACTCGCCGAGGGCGCTCCCGAATCCGCCGCTGACGGAGTGCTCCTCCACGCTCAAGAAGCGCGGGACGCGTGCCGCCAGCGCGAGGAAGCGCTCGGCGTCGAGCGGTTTGGCGAAGCGCGCGTTGACGACGGTCGCCTCGATCCCGTCGGCGGCGAGCAGCTCGGCCGCGTCCAGCGCGGCCCGGACCGGGTGCCCGTAGGCGGCGATCACGACGTCGCGCCCTTCGCGCAGCGTCTCCGCGACGCCGATCGGGAGCTCCTCGAGCGGCGCGTCGAGCGGGATGCCGGAGCCCGTGCCACGCGGGAAGCGGAACGCGATCGGCCCGCGCCTCGCGGCGGCGTAACGGACGGCGGTGAACGTCATCTGGCGCAGCTCGGCCTCGTCCTTTGGCGCCATGAGCACGATGCCGGGGAGGCAGCGGAGGAAGGCGATGTCGTAGAGACCCTGGTGGGTCCTGCCGTCGTCGCCCACGATCCCCGCGCGGTCCATCGCGAAGACCACCGGCAGTCCCTGGATCGCGACATCGTGTACGACCTGGTCAAAGCCGCGCTGCAGGAAGGTCGAGTAGATCGCGGCGATCGGCACGATGCCCTGCGTCGCGAGCCCGGCCGCGAAGGTGACCGCATGCTGCTCGCAGATGCCGACGTCGAAGAGACGATCGGGGAACTCCTTGAAGAGCGGAGCGAGCCCCGTGCCGCTCGGCATGGCCGCGGTGATCGCGACGACCGACTCGTCGCGCTTCATCACCTCGCGTACGGCGTCGGCGAAGACCGCCGTGTACTGGGGTGCCGCCGGCTTAGTCGCGCCGGTCGCGCTCACGCCGTGCCACTTCTGGTTGTCCGCCTCGGCGGGCGTGTAGCCGTGACCCTTCTGGGTGTGGACATGCACGAACACCGGGCCGTCGGGGAAGTCGCGCGCCTTCTCGAGCACACGCTCGGTGGCGAAGAGATCGTGGCCATCGACCGGTCCGAAGTAGGTGAAGCCGAACTGCTCGAACAGGATGTTCGGCAGGAACAGCGCCTTGAGGCTGTTGAAGAGGCGGCGGCGAGCCTCCTCGTAGACCTCCGCGCCGGGCAGCTGCCAGAGGACCTGCCGCGCGACGTGCTTCATCTCGCGGTAAGGGCCGGCGACGCGGACCGCCTCCAGCATTCGCGATATGGCGCCGACATTCGGCGCGATGCTCATGCCGTTGTCGTTGAGCACGACGATGACGCGAGTGCGCATGTGCCCGATGTTGTTGAGCGCCTCCCAGGCCATGCCCGCCGTGAGCGCCCCATCGCCGACGATCGCCACGACGTGGTGGTATTCGTGCCGCAGGTCGCGCGCGATGGCCATGCCCTGCGCTGCGGAGATCGAGGTCCCCGCATGGCCCGCGCCGAACTGGTCGTGCGGCGACTCGCTGCGCGCGAGGAACCCGGACATGCCTCCGAACTGGCGGAGGCTGCCGAAGCCATCACGCCGGCCGGTGAGGATCTTGTGCACGTAGGCTTGGTGCCCCGTGTCCCACACGAGTTTGTCGCCCGGCGACTCGAACACCCGGTGGAGCGCCACCGTGAGCTCGGTCGCGCCGAGGCTCGAAGAAATGTGTCCTCCGGTCCTTTGGACCGCGTCGACGGTGAAGTCGCGGATCTCCTGACACAGCTCCAGGAGCTGAGGCTTTGTCAGCCCACGCAGGTCTGCGGGCGAATCGATGCGGTCGAGCAACGTCATCGTGGGTACTGTAGTCGGCATGTTCAACCTCTCGCAGCACGCGGTCGTCGTTACAGGCGCGACCGGCAACCTCGGCCGCGTCCTCGTCCGCTGCTATCTCGAAGCCGGCGCGCACGTCGTCGCCGCGGCGCGTGACGCAACGAAGGGCCAGGAGCTGCGCGCGGCGCTCGGATCAGCCGCGGAAAATGATCATGAGCTGCGATTGCGCGTCGTGGTGGCGGACCCCGGCGACGCAACCGCGATGGACGGGCTCGTGGAAGAAACGCTGCGCCGGTGGGGCCGCCTCGATGTGCTCGCGAATCTCGCCGGCGGTTTCGCGTCGGGACCGGCCACCGACCTTGAGGGGATCGGCCGCCTGTGGGAGACGAACGTCGCGACGACGGTCACCGCGACCGCGGCTTGCCTGCGCCCGATGCGCGCGCGCGGGCGCGGGCGCATCGTCAGCGTCTCGGCTCTCGCCGCGGCCAAGGGCGCGAAGGGGAACGCCGGGTACTCGATGTCGAAAGGCGCGATCGTGCGGTGGACGGAAGCGCTCGCGGCGGAGGTGAAGGACGAGGGCATCACCGTCAACTGCGTGATGCCCGCGTCCATCGACCACCCCACCAACCGCGAGCGGATGCCGAAGGCCGATCCGAAGAAATGGGCGTCGCCCGCGGAGGTCGCCGCCGTGATCGTGTTCCTTTCGTCGGATGAGGCGAGTGGCGTGACCGGCGCCGCGATCCCGATCACCGCGCGGGGTTAGCCCGATCACGGCGGGGCGCGTGACAGCGCGCCGTCAGTGAGTACGAGCTGCGCCCCGGGATCGAGCGCGATGACGCGTAGGCTGACATCGGACAGGCGCACGCGCTCGATCGGTAACCCCTCGGCGAGCCGCAGCTCATCGTCGAACACCACCGCGAACCGCACCGCGCTGGGGAGGACGATCCGTTTGGGCTCCGGATCGGGCCTCGTGGTGACGAGGACGGCCGTGTACTCCGGCAGGTAGTGCACCGCGAGCAGGTATCCGGGTTCGGCCAGCAGCGCGGCTTCCCGCGGTGAGAATCGAGCGCGGACCGCGCCCACACGCTCCGCGAGCGCACGGTCGTGCACACGGATCTCGCTTGCCGTGAAGTGCCCGTCGCCGAGGAGAAAGTAGACGCCGTTCAGCGCGATCACCGCGGCCAGCCCGACCGCGATCACCGCGCGCGCGAGAGGGCCCGCCGCCCGGACCACAGCCTCGGCGCCGAGCGCGGCGAGGATGCTGAGAGGGATGGCCACCGAGAGCGTGTACGGCCACGAGCCGATGTGGACGGCGACGTAGAGCAGAAGGGCCGGTGCGATCCATAGCAGCAACAGCGGCGCGAGCTCGCGATGCCAGCCGCGCACCATCGACCAGGCGCCCAGGAATATCAGCGGAGTCGCCAGCAACAGCTGTGCGCCGAGACCGATCGCGGTGAGCGCGAGGTCGCGGCCGTATTGCGTCGTTCCCTGGGCGATCCCACTGCCGGCCGCCTCGGCGATCGACAGGCCGAGGTAGGTGTCGATCCCGCCGGAAGCGAGGCCGCTCGGGACGAGCCACGCGAGGCTCGCGATGGCGACCGCAGCGGCCGAAGCGAGCAGAGCCCGAGTGCCGCCACTCGCCGCGGCGACCAGCCACAGCGGTCCGAGAATGACGAACAGATCCTGTCTGAATCCCGCGGCGAGCCCGAAGGCCGCGGAAGCGACGACACGCGCGGCCAGCCCGCCGTTCCGCGCCTCCCACAGAGCGAAGCCGACCGCACCGGCGAGCAGCGCGAGCAGGGCGTAGGGATACGCGACCTCGCTGTACTGCCAGAGCAGCGGCGACGCGAGGAGCAGCGCCGCCGCCACCGCGGCAACGCGCGGACCCGCGAGCCGAACCGCGATGGCGTATCCGGCCGCGCACGCGAGGGCTCCACCGATGATGCTCACCAGCACGAGGCCGGCGTTCGCGTCCCCCGTAAGAGCGGCGCCGCCGCGCGCGGAGAGCACGTAGAACAGGTAGCCCGGGGGATGCGGCCGCGACTCGAGCGGCGCGAGCGCCACGCGAAAGTGCTCCATCGCGCGCGCGTAGAGCACCGAGTCCCAAGCGAAGAGCAGATGGGCAGTGAACGGCAGGCGGAGCAGCACCGCGATCGCGAACACCACCGCCGATCTGACCAACGTGCGCTCGCGAAACCCATTTCGCGCGACCGGAAGCCTGCCGGCTGTCAGCGGTCCAGCGCCTTCAGGATCGCATCCGCCCATTCGGCATGCGCGGCGGCCGAGGGGTGCAGTCCGTCGCTCGCGAAGAGCTTCCGCTCGGCCTGATCGGCCATCAGCGCACTGAGATCCACGTATCGTCCGGCGAAACGTTCCGCCTCCGACCGCGCGACGCTGTTGAAGCGCTCGATCGTCGCGCGGAGCGCGGCGCGGTCGCCGAAGGATGCGGCGACGGGAGCCGAGGACCAGTACGGCTGCGGCAGCGCGACGACGCTCTCGGCCGGGACGCCGGCGTCGGACAATCCCTGGTGGATCCTGCCCAACTGCTGCCCGTAGCGCTCTTCGCTCCATCTCCGCACGATGTCGTTCGCGCCGATCAGAAGGGTCACGAATGTCGGCCGAAAGTGCGTTGCTTGCGGGAGCTCGTCGCGGATGAGGTCCTCGGTCGTGTACCCGTTGACCGCGGGGTTGCGCAGCTCGATCGCGACCGTGCCCCTCGATCGGTCCACGAGCATCGCGGGGAAGGACCGGTCCGGCGTGATCCCCGTGCCGATGGTGAACGAGTCACCGAGCGCGAGGTAACGGTCCAGCCGGAGCGTCACGCCCCGATCGTACGAGCAGGTCTCGGCCGATCGATGTGCCCGACGGTGTCCGAATGACCTCGGCAGGACGCGCCAGGAGGACGAGTGCCGTTCCGACAAGGAGCAACACGCTGACTAGGTGCGCGAGGATCGGGACGAGGTCGTGCAGCTGCTGGAACTCCATGAGTCCCCAGGCAAGCGCCACCACGGCGACCGCGGCGAAGCGCGCGCGGCGTGTTCGCAGCGCCAGAGCCCGTCGCAGCGTGTCGGCGAACAGAGGGATCGTCACGACGAGGAACGTGGTCCAGAAGTAGCCGAAGGGCGCGAGGTACGGAACGATCGCCAGCGCGACCGCATGGAGGGTGGTCGCGCGCTCCCCGCCGGCGCGCGCCGCACGACCGGCAGCGAACGTCAGCGCGAGGACACCCAGGGCCAGGGCGTTCGGAAAGATGTCGCTCCAGAACACGGCGGCCAGGGCCGCTGGCTCGGTGCGGTCGATCGCCCGGAACAGCCAGTCGTGCTCCCGCAGACGCGGTATGAAGCGCAGGTACTCCACCAGGCGGTCCGGCATGACCAGCGCCGTGAGCGCCACGGAGGCGAAGCCCAGCGCCGCGGCCCACGCCACCATGCGCCACCGTCCCGAAGCGAGATAGAAGACGAGGAGGGAGAGCGGGAGGAGTTTCAACCCGAGAGCCGCCGCAAGCAGCGCGCCTCCCACCGGCGCGCGGTCACGCCAGCGCCACGCGGCGACGCAGAGCGCGCACGTGATGAGGTTGAGGTTCCCGAGCGTCACCTCGAGGACCAGAGGCAGGAAGAACACGAGGCCGGCGACGGCCCATGGGCGGGCCGCGCGTGGGAGCGGACGGAGGCACACGAGCGCGATCCCGACGACGGCCGCCACCTGGACGGCGAGCCATGGCCAGCGCGCGATGTCGAACGGTAACGGCGCGAGCACCATGAACGGGACCGCGACGAGCGGCGGGTAGCGGAACTCGCCCGGTAGCCCGAGCAGGTCGGAGGGCCCCGGGTACAGCGGTGCGCCGGTCATCAGGTGCCGACCGGCCATCCAGTAGGCTCGGAGGTCGTAACCGAGTACCAGCGCGGAGCCGACGAGGACGGCCGCTCCGCCAGCGATGACGGCGGCGATGACACCCGCCGACCACACGAGCCTCTCGCGCGACGTGCGCAGGGGCTCGGACCGAGCGCTCGAGGCACTGACGGGTGGTGCAGACGTCGCCGAAAGGGCGGGGGGCGAGGACACGCTTGAATCGTACGGGCACGTCCTAACGTTCGGTCCCGCGCGCCTGGGAGCGATCCGCTCTGCGAATCCGCGGGCGTGGGAATGCCAGCGCCCGGGCAAGACGTTACCTTGGAGGGACATGGCTGACTACGACCTCGCGATCATCGGCGGCGGGCCCGCCGGCCTCACCGCAGGGCTCTATGCGGCCCGCGCCAACATGAACGCCGTCCTCTTCGAGGGCAAGGACGTCGGCGGGGAGATCCTCAACACCGACCTCATCGAGGACTGGCCGGGTGAGGAATCCATCACCGGACGCGCCCTGGCGGACAAGATGGCGAAGCACGCGGAGAAGTTCGGGCTGAAGGTCCAGACCTACCAGCCGGTCAAAAAGGTTCGCAGCGACGGCGAGCGCAAGGTGATCGAGCTCGAGGACGGCACGGTCCACACCGCGTACGCCGTCCTGGTGACTGTCGGTGGCGAGCCGACAAAGCTGCAGGTGCCCGGCGAGGACGAGTACCACGGCCGCGGCGTGTCGTACTGCGCGGTCTGTGACGGCGCGTTCTTCAAGGGGGTCGATCTCGCGGTCATCGGCGGCGGTGATTCGGCATTCCAGGAAGGACTCTTCCTCACGCGGTTCGCGAGGAAGCTGTACGTCGTGCATCGCCGCGATGAGTTCCGAGCGCAGGCGATCCTGCAGAACAGGCTGCTCGGTATGGACAAGGTCGAGGTCATCACGCCGGCGGTGGTCAAGCAGATCGGCGGCAACGGCGACGTGAAGTGGATGGAGCTCGAGCGCGACGGCAAGAGCGAGCGGGTCCCCGTCGAGGGCGTATTCATCTTCATCGGCTTCAGGCCGGTCGGACGCCATCTGTTCGAGGAGCATATCGACCACGACGAGAACGATTACCTGCTGACGGACCAGTACATGCGGACGAGCATCCCCGGCGTGTACGCAGCCGGTGACACACGCGCCCAGCTCGCGAAGCAGATCACGACGGCCGTTGGCGACGCGACCACCGCGGTGCTGCACGCCGAGCGTTACATCGAGGAGCTGAAGCACGCGCGCCAGGCGTTCCCCGAGGCCACGCCCGAAGCGGTCGTCGAATCCACCAAGCGCATGGACTATCGCCGCGTCCAGGCGGGCGAGGTCATCCTGCGCGAGGGGGATCCGTCGGACGCCTTCTACATGATCATCCGCGGCGAAGTGAGCGTGACGCGACGCGACGCCAAGGGTGCGGAGGTCCAGATCGACGCGCTGCGCGACGGCGACTACTTCGGCGAGATCGGGCTCCTGACCGGGCAGCCTCGTTCCGCAACGGTGCGAGCGACGCGCCCGACCGAGCTGCTCGTCCTCGATCGCGACGGGTTCAGCTCGGTCGTCGCCAGCTCCGCGGCGGAGACCGCCGACATGGCCGGCGTCGTCAGGGAGCGCCTCGCGGCACACGCGACGCGCTGATCCTCTACCCCTGAGCCTCCATGCTGCCCGACGGCTCGGTCGCGGGGATCGCATCCTGCGTTGCAGGTCGTTTCCCCCTCCCTCGTCCGCCGCGCCGTCCGCGACCGCCGCGCGAGCCGCGCCGCGTCGCCTTCTCGGGGAGGGCGAGCGGCCCTGGAGTGACCGGCGCGGGCAGCTCCGCGATGGGCGGCGCGAGCTCGCGAGCGGCGTCAGATGCCGCTGTTCCCTGGTCGGCGAGGAGAGCGAACCGGCCCAGCAGCGCCATCGCCTCGGGATCGTCGCGCCGAAGGACGTACCCGGCCTTCTTGCCGTGGTCTTCGGGCCGCATCAGGCCGCGCTCGACCGCGTCGCGCATCAGAGCTTCGAGGCCATCGCCCTCCACGCGTGAGAGAAGCTCCGAGAACAGCGCGGCGTTGACCCATTCCGCATCTTCACCCTTCGTCGAGGCGACGAAGTTGAAGAGGTGGACGATGGACGCAGCGCGCTGGCGTGCGTACTCGACGAGCGGATGGCTCTCGACGAGCCAGCACATCGCGACCTGACGTCCTTCGCGGGTCACTTGCTCGGTGGCCACCGCGCCTCGCTCCTCAGCGATGTTGAACAGCGTCTCCAGGAGCATTCGCCGCTGCGTCCGGCCGCGGGCCAGGCCGCCGGGCTGATCGGCCCGCGACAGGGGATCGAGCACCGCCTCGACGACCGGGATGCGTCGCGCATCCTTCGCGGTGACAGAGTCGACGCGGCGCAGCACGCGAACGAGGTGGAAGATCGTTTCCGCCACGAGGGGCGAGTTGAAGTTCGGCCGCAGCAGCAGCTTGGACCGCATGCGCGTGCGCGCGGCCTGCTGCGCCGTCACGTGGTGCTGCTCGATCGCCGCGTCGATCCGCTGTTCGAGGACGGTCGACGCCTCCTTCTCCGAAAGGGGCACGACCGATGTCACGAATTCCCCGCGGGGCATCTCCTCCGCGCGTAGCGCAACGAGCTGATCGAGGAGCAGCACGACAAGGCGTCGCTGCTCCTTTTCGGACTCGGGCGAGGCGGTCGGAACTACCGCCGGAA
>JALYKU010000124.1 GCA_030774595.1 Chloroflexota bacterium
CCGCGGCGGGGCGCCATTCGTCACGGGAATCGAGACGCTCATCACCGAGGCGGCCGTCGATCTGACGGTCATGGAGGTCGTGGGCGGCATGGGGATCGGGCTGATCGTCGGCCTGCTCCTCGGCCTCCTCCTCACGGGATCGACCTTCCTCGCGCTCCTAATCGGCGTCGGCGGGGCGGCGATCCCGGTGGCGTGGCTGAAGCTCCGCCGCAAGCGGCGGCTCGGCAAGTTCCAGGCACAGCTGGCCGAGTCGGTCGCGCTGCTCGCCTCCGCGGTGCGGGCGGGACATAGCCTGCTCCAGGGCCTCGAGCTCGCCGCCAAGGAATCGCCCGAACCCACCAGAGCGATCATCGAAGTGGTCGTCCGGGAGATCGGCCTCGGCGCCCCACAAGGCGAGGCGCTCGAGCGCCTGGCGGCGATGTACCCGTCGGAGGACATCGACCTCATCGTGTCCGCGATCACCATCCACCAGCAGGCCGGCGGGAGCCTCTCCAAGGTGCTCGACCTCATCGCCGAGACGATCCGCGAGCGCTCGAGGATCGCGGCCGACATCAGCGCACTGACATCGCAGCAGCGCTTCTCCGCCTACGTCCTCTCGGCGCTGCCGATCCTCGTGGCGATCGCGCTCTTCTTCATCAGCCCGGACTACATCGGCGTGTTCTTTTCCTCGACCCTCCTCAAGTTCGCGATGGGCGGCGCGGGCCTCCTCGTGGTCGTCGGTTTCCTGGTCATGAGGAAGATGGCGGCGATCGATGTTTAGGACCGTGCTCCGCTTCGGCGCCATCGCGATGACCGTCACCGCGCTGCTCTCGGGCACGGCGGCCGCGGACCTCGCGTACAAGATCAACGTGACGCAGCTCGACACGACCGCGTATCCGGACGTGCGCATCGTCGCATCGGTCACGGACGCGGGTGGCAGGGCCGTGAAGGGCGTCGTCAGCTCGGACCTCGTCGTCGCCGAAGAGGGCAAGGCGCAGGACGCCAAGCTCGACCTCGCTTCCCAGACCGCTCCGGTGGTGCTCGTCCTGGTGCTCGACACCAGCGGCAGCATGGCCGGGCGGCCGATCGAGGACGCGAAGGCGGCCATCGTGTCGATGATTCGCACCCTCGGCCCATCCGACCAGGCCGCGCTCGTGACATTCAGCGTCGACGTGCGGGTCGCCCAGGGGCTCACGCCGAACAAGGACGCCGTCGTCAACGCAACGAATGCCGCCGTGGTCGGTGGAGATACGGCGATCTACGACGCCGTCGTCGCGGCCAACGATGTCCTCGCGGGCGCCGACCCCACGGCCCGCCGCGCCATCGTGCTGCTGACCGACGGCCTCGACAACTCGAGCCGGACCCTTCGTGGGGCCGCGCTCCAGCGCGTCCAGGCGGCGGGATATCCGGCGTTCGTCGTCGGCCTCGGCGACCAGCTCGATCGTGTGACGCTGCAGGCGATCGCCGACGCGAGCAAGGGCGGGCAGGCCTTCGTCGCGCCGACGTCCGCGCAGTTGGCGGGCGTCTATGCCGGCCTTTCGGAGCAGATCCTCACCCAGTATTCGGTGGCGTATCGCTCGTCGCTGGCACCTCAGCCCCAGGCGCGGACGGTCCCGGTGCGCCTGCAGCTCATCCATGACGGCAACCTGCTCGGCGAGACGACCGTGACGTACACGATCGCCGCCGGCCTCGGCACTTCCGCGACCGCGCCACCGCAGACCGTGCCGGTCGTGCGCGTGCCCGAGGTGCCGGCGGTGCCGGCCATCGTTATCCCCCAGGCGCCTGGCCTGCTCGATGGACGGATCAGCGTCGCCTGGCGCGTCGCCATCCTCGGCGCGCTCGCCGCCTTCGCGCTGTCGCTGGCGATCCTCACGCTCGTCGCCGGACGCCTCCGCATTGTGGCGCTCAGGCGTCGCCGCGAAACGTTCCTGCCGCCGCTCACAGGAGATCGCGTCGCCGCGGTGCGCCGCCAGTCGTTCGGCCGGCGCGTGCTCATCCCGCTCTTCGCGGCGCTCGGCGCTCCGCTGGTTCGCATGACACCGACCTCGCTAATCGCGACGTCTCGACAGCGCCTCGCCGAGGCCGGCGATCCGTTCGGGCTCGGACCGGTCGAGTTCCTCGGTTTCCGCGCAGCCCTGGGGCTCGTTGGCGCGCTGGTCGCGGGCGTGCTCGGCGCGCTCTCCACGGAGAATCTGGCGACGCTCATCGGGATCTCGATCCTCGGGACGCTCTTCGGATACGTGCTCCCCGGCTTCATCGTCGGCTCGATGGGGCGGGCCCGCAAGAGGGCACTTCTCCGCGCGCTGCCCTCGACGCTCGACCTCCTCGCGGTGAGCGTCGACGCCGGCCTCGCGCTGGACGGCGCGATGGCGCAGGTCGGCCAGCGGTGGAAGAACCCGCTCTCCGACGAGTTCCGCCGGCTCCTCGTGGAGTTCCAGATGGGCCGCGACCGGCGGCAGGCGTTGAAGGAGTTCGGGCGCCGCACCGGCGTCACCGAGATCGCGCGTTTCGTGACCGCCGTCACGCAGGCGGACGCCATGGGCGTCGCGCTATCGAAGGTCCTTCAGGAGCAGGCGGCCGACATGCGCGTGCGCAGGCGCCAGATCGCCGAGGAGAAGGCCCGGACCGCACCGATCAAGATGCTCTTCCCGATGGTCCTGCTGATCTTCCCCGCGCTGTTCGTGGTGATCCTCGGGCCGGCGGTGCCGCGCCTCCTCACGATGTTCGGCAGCTTCTAGGGACGGCGGGCGACCCGAGGGCGCGCCACACAAGCTCCCGCCCTCACCCCTCTCCGGCCACGCTTCCCGCCGTCACCGCGCCGGGGCCCCCGCGCCCGCCCGCCGCGCGAGGATCGCCACGCCCGCTGCCACGAGCAGGAAACCGAACGAGATCAGCGCCGCGCGTGCCGCGCTCAACGGAGCCCCGGCCGTCGCGGTCGAGGTGGTCGGCAGTCCGGTCGGGAACTCCTTGGGGAACTGCTGCGCGATCGCGGTCGCGAGGGCGTCTCCGAGCATGAACATGTGGGCGTACGCTGACCGCACCAGCGCGTACGTCTTGGGGTAGTCCGGCGCGGCATATGCGTCGACCTGGCCGGTGAGCCCGCGCAAGTGTTCGGCCAACAGCCCTTCGACGCCTGCTTCCGTGACGTTCGGGTTCGCGCCGGCGAGGAACCGGGCGAGGTCGTGCTGCCCGGCCAGGAGCGCGTCGACCGCCTTCTGCTTCGCGCCCTGGTCCTTGAGCGCGACCGCATCGACGTAATCGAGATAGGCACGGACGTGCGCTTTCCACAGGGCGTCGAAGGCCGTCCCCGCGGGCGCGCCGTAGATCTGCGCGATCCACGAGGCCAGGTCGGCGCGGTTGGCATCGAGCGCCGTGGCGACCGCGGTCCCCTCGGCGGAACCGGTCAGGCGCGAGCGCATGGCCTCCATCGTCAGGACGGCGTGCTCCCCGAACGAGCGCCCGAGCCCGATACGAAGCGAGCTGGCCGGGCTGAAGGCGACCTTTTCGCCGGTGAACGTCGCCGGGAACTGCTTGATCAGCGGGTCGGCGAGCTCATCGCCGACGGTGAACATGTGCGCGTATGCCAGCCGCTGGAGGTCGTACGCCTTCGTGTAGTCCTTCGTCGTGTACGAAATCAAGTGGTCGATGTGACGCTCGAGCGTCTCAGCTTCGGCAGCCGCCGAGATGTTCGGATTCGCCGACGCGAGGAAGGCGGCGAGGTCGTCGCGGTACTTCGCCAGCGCGGCGAGGGCGCGCTGCTTGCCGGCCTCATCGCCCTTCTGACTCGCGAGCGCGTAGTCGACGATGTAGCCGATGTGCGCGCGCCAGAGGTCGCCAAAGGTCTGCCCCGCCGAGGCTCCGTAGACCTGCCCGATCATCGCCTGTAGGTCCCTCGTGTTCGCCTCGACCACGACGGCGGTGTCCTTGAGGTCCGGCGCCGCATTCGCGCTCGCTCGCATCTGCTCCATGACGAGGAAGGTGTGCTCGGCCAACAGTCGCCCGAGGCTCACCCGCAGCTCGGCGGCGGGGGTGTGCAGGTCGATGGGATCGGCTGCGGCGAGCCCCGGGCTCGCCGCGGTGATGACGATCGCGAGGCCGGCGAGCGAGGCGAGGATCGGCGAGAGTCTCATCGGATGCACCTTTCTCGCGCTTATGGGCTTCATCGCGTCGTCACGCGCAGCTCGCTCACGTACAGCGACCGGCCCCCCACACCGGCCGGCGGTGCGAAGCAGACGCGATCGATGCCGTCGCCGAGGAGCCCGGTCCAGCGGAGACTGGACTGGTCGCTGACGACCTCGTGCCGGTCGTGCATGGATACGGCCAGCGCAAGCATCCGGCTCCCGGTGTCGACGTCGAGGGTGACGTCGTACCAGACGTTGGCGACGACGCTGCCCGCGCTATTCCTTCCGGGCGCTTGATCGGCCGTCCTGACATCTCCCGCCGGGCCGATCCGCATCGCGGCGATCTCGCTGCCGCCGGCACGGATCGACGCGACGGTCGCGTCGCTCGTACCGAACCCGTCCAAGCTGATCAGAGTCTGGACGAGCACGCCGTATGCGACCAGACCGCTCATCCGGCCGCCGAACTGCAGCAGACTCGACCGGTGAGACCGCGTGACGCTGTCCTCCTAATGGGTGTGGTGACGTTCATTACGGTGGCGACAGCGGCCGTCGCGGGCTGCGGGCGGACAGTCGGATCGGCGTCTGGCGTGGCGCCGACGGCTGTAGCGCCCGCGGCCGCGGCCGCGACCGCGACGGCCGCGGCGTCGGCGACCGCCGCGCCGCAGGCGCCAGGCATCCACGTCCACACGGGGCCCGTCGGAGTGGAGACGATCCTCGGCGTGCGCGTGGTCGAGCTCACGCCCACCGTGGTGCGCGGCCAGTGGGATCAGGAGCAGGTCCTCGTCCGAAGCGGTCCGAACACGCGGTTCGCCCAGTTCGATGCTGGCGGGCAAGTGCACTTCAGCACCGGACAGGATTTCGCGACCGCGGGGATCAAACCGGGAGACAAGCTCAACCTCGCGGTGGATTGGGGTGACCGCACCGCCGATGGCGCCTACCTGGTCATCCTGGCCACGAAGTTATAGGTGGAGAGTCACCGCCTTCGCCTCTAGGGCGGGGTGGGAGGCAGGTGGCAGCCCGGGCAGATCCCTGGACCTGGATCCGGGAAGGCGTCATGCTCGCAGTGCCGCCGGTCCGCCATGGTGAGGTTCTCGCACACGACCTTTGGGCTGAGGTTGAGACAGGTGTTCTGCCCGGCTACGTGCGTTGTGGGACCACCGCAGTCGCGGCAGTAATTCGCCGAACGGTTCACCGGCTGCTTCGTGGCCATACCATCGACCATTGTCGCTGCTGGAGCCGCGTCCTCAAGAGGCCTCAGCCCTGCCGAACAAGCGTGTTTTCGCTCTAGCGCCGATACGATCGACGAGTCAGACATGGCTCGGCTCACCCATGATCCACCGCGCACGCGAAATGCAGCGTGGGTCCGTCGATCCCGCCGTCTCGTCATGGTGGCGCAGCGTGGAGGTAGTGCGAATGCGCGGCATCAGGAGGTTCGTCACGACAGGCGATGGCGCGCGACGCGCCGCGGCGGCGCAGGGGTCGGAGCTCGGCGGAATGGCTGAAACCGTACTCACTGGCGAGACCGGGCTGGTGGAGGCGGTGCTGAGCACGGCGACGCACCACGACACGGAGTGCCTCGAGGCGGAGACCAACCTTCGTCACGCCTTCAAGACGCAATCCTTCAACGACGCCGAGCTGGACAACCTGTTCAACGACTGGCGTGACGCGATCACCGAGCTCTCCGCGGCCCTCGCGCCGGCCGCGCGGGCGCGCACGAAGCAGCTCGTGCCGTTCGCCAGGCAGCTGATCACCACGGGCGCCATCGAGGCGATGGACGACGAGGGCGTCGAGTCGTTCCTGCGACCGATCTTCGAGGACGCCGTGATCGCGGAGCGGTTCGTCGTTCAGCAGAAGACGCGTGAGGTTCCGCCCGAGATCACCGAGTAACGCGCGGGCCTCACGTTCAGCCCTCGATCAGATCGAGGGCGCGCGCCGGCCCGCGAGTTCGACCTTCGCGCATCTCCGGTAGCGCGAAGACCGCAGCCCGGCCACGCCCGCCGCGCCGTCGGTGACCGGATCGTCCCCCGCCCCTTGGCGTGCTCGGCGGGCGTCTTCCCGGCCCGCACAGCTCGTCCCATAGCGCGCGTTCCGCTGCGGCGCTCACGGGCACGCCCCGCTCGTGGGCCGCCTCGACGATCACCGCCGCGGCGGTGGGGGCTGGTGAACAGAGTGTTCTCCCCACTCGAACAGGACCGCGTCGACTCGGCTCATGTGTGCATACAGTCCTCGCCACGGATCGAACGCTTCGATGGCGGAGGAGAAGCCGTATGCGCGTCGCGGTCCTCGGCGTCGGACGCCTCGGCGCATCGCACGCCGCGAACATCCGCGCGCTGCCCGACGTGACGTCGCTGCGGATCTACGACGCCGATCCCGCACGCGCCGCCGACGTCGCGCGGCCGCTCGGCGCAGACGTCGCGCCGTCGATCGACGCGGCGCTGGATGGCGCCGACGCCTCGGTCATCGTCACCCCGACCGGTACACATGCCGCGATCATCCGCCGCTGCGTGGATGCCGGGATCGCGACGTTCTGCGAGAAGCCCGTGGCGCTCGGGCTCGAGGAGACCAGAGCCGTGGCCGACCACGTGGAGCGGACCGGCGCGCGCCTGCAGATCGGCTTCCAGCGGCGCTTCGACGCCGGATACCAGCGCGCGCGCCGCATGCTCCGCGAAGGCGAGGTCGGCACCGTGTACAGCTTCTACATGGTGAGCCGGGACGCGGCGCCGCCGCCGGACGAGTACGTCGCGACGTCGGGCGGTCATTTCAAGGACCAGCTGATCCACGACTTCGACATCATTCGCTGGCTCTTCGCCGACGAGGTCGAGGACCTGTACGCGACGGGTTCCGTGCTCGGGTTCGAGCGGTACCGCGATCTCGGCGACATCGCGACAGCCGGCGTCGCCCTGCGCCTGCGCGCCGGCGCGGTGGGACTGGTGAGCGGCGCGCGGCACAACCCCGCTGGGTACGACATCCGTGTCGAGATCTACGGCTCGCGCGACAGCATCGCGATCGGGCTCGATCCCCGTTCGCCGATCCATTCGGTCGAGGCGGACGCGACGCCGCTCGCTGGACCCGCGTACCCGTCCTTCTTCGTGCGGTTCGGTGACGCGTATCGCGCGGAGCTCGAGCACTTCCTGCGCTTCGCGCGTGGCGAGGCGGAGAACCCGTGCACCGCGCGCGATGGACTCGAGGCGCTGCGGATCGCGGAAGCCGCGGAGCGCTCGCGCCGTGAAGCGCGGTCGGTACGGCTCAGCGAGATCGGGTGAGCGTCATCGGATCAGGTGGACGCACGCGGAGAGTGCGAGACTCGCGCGCAAGCCGTGGACGAACGGAAGACCATGCGCTGCTACGCCTGCGGGGCAAACCAGCTCCGGCGGATGGATTCATCTGCGGCGAGTGCCTGCGTCCCCTGTCGCCCACCCAAGCCACGACCATCGCGGGCGTCGCGTACGCGCTGAATCGGCTGCCGGACCTCGTCGACACCGGCGTCCTCGATCCCGCCGCGGCCGAACGGGTACGGGCGGCGCTCAGCGACGACCTCGAGCGGCTCCGTCCGCGGGTCGCGCCACGGCTCGATGCGCCCACCACCGCGCGCGCTCCTGCGATCGGGGCATCGGCCGCGCGACGGGGTCGCGCGCGCCGCGCACGGGACGACCGGACTCTCGCAGAGAACGCGCCGTCGCTCCTTCTGTATACCGGCGCCTTCCTGATCGTCCTGTCCGCGTTGATCCTCGTGAACGTCTCGGGGAGGCAGATCCCGGACGCCGTGAAGCTCGCGCTCATGACCGGCGGCACCGTCGGCTTCCTCGCGGCGGGCCTGGTCTGTTACCGCCACCCGGCGGTGGTGCCGGCCGGCCGCACGTTCCTCGCGGTCGGCGCGCTGCTCGTTCCGATCGACATGGGGGCGACGTACGTGCTGTTCCTCCGCGCTTCGCCGCTGACCCGGCCTGAGCTCTGGCTCGGTGGCTCCCTCCTCGCAGCCGTGCTCTACGCGGCGCTCGCGCTCGCGGGCTTTGGCGCGTGGTACGCGAGGTCGTTCGCGCTCGCCACGGTGAGCGCAGTCGTCGCGCTCGAGACCATGCTCGGCGCCGGTGGCGAGTGGCTCGCACCTTCGCTCGTCGCGCTCGCCATCGCACACCGCGCCGCGGCTCGCGCCCGGCAGGGCGGCCGCGCTCGCGCATGCCCTGCCCGCAGCGTCGCGGGTGCTCGCGCCGCTCGCCATCCTCTACGCCGTCGAGGCGGCCTCGGTGTTGACGGTCGCGGGCGCTCGGCCCGCGGTCGCGCTCCTCGCTGCGCTCGCGGCGGTCTTCTACGCGCTCGACTGGGATCGCGAGTGGCCGCGCCGCGCCAGCCTCGGCTTCGCGGGTCTCGCGATCCTGGCGCTCCTGTACGTGGCCGATGCCCCCGATTCCGCGTACCCGCTCACGCTCGTCGCGCTCGCGGCGTCTTCCACGCGCGCGTCCGCCGCATACGCGGACGCGGTGCCGCTGCGGCGCGACCTGCGGGGCTTGGCAATTGGCTGGCTCCTCCTCGCGCTTCCCTTCGTGGAGCTGTACGAGGACGAGCCAAGGATCGGGGCCGCAGCGTTCCTTGGTGCCGCCGCCGTCCTTGGGGCGCTCGAGCTCGACCCGAGGCGCCCGCGCGCGCCGTTGGTGATACGCGGGGCAGGCGCGCTCGATCTCGCTCGTCCGCGCATCTACGGTGCGGTCCTCGCG
>JALYKU010000125.1 GCA_030774595.1 Chloroflexota bacterium
GGCGACAAGCCTAAAGGCGCCGGCCTACGCCGGGGGTGGGAGGGTCAGGTCGCCGGCGCGAGGCGCTCGACGAGCGCCAATAGGTCATCCATGTCGAACGGCTTCTCCATCACGGCCGTGGCGCCGAGGCTGTCGGCCTCGCGCGCCGCTGGGGCGTGCGCGGTGAGGACGAGGACCGGGGTCCCCGGAAAGCGCCCCCGCACGGTCGCGACGTACGCGCGCGCGTCGGCGGGCCGGTAGGTCCGCAGCGTCACGAGGTCCGTGATCACGAGCGCCGGGCGCTCGACCGCCACGTGCTCGAGCGCGCCCGACGTCACGGCGGACCGCTGGGCATCGATCAGGAGCGAGCGCACGAGATCAGCGATCGTGGCATCGTCGTCGATCACGACGATGTCCTCACTGGCCTTCATGGCCGTGAACGATCCCCGGTCGACCGGCGCCTGCGCACATTGGCCCTCCCCATGCCCACATCCTGCGCCGTCGACCTGCCGGAGGCATGACGGGATGGCGGCATCTAGCATCCGGCGCGGATGCCGATCCTTGCCACGAGGCTCGATCGCGCGACCAGCGCGGCGCGCGCGAACCGAGAGGCGATGTCCGGGCTGGTGGCCGAGCTTCGGACGAAGCTGGCGCAGGCACGCGAAGGAGGCCCGCCACGCTCGCGCGACCGCCACCGCGGCGCGGGCAAGCTGCTGCCGCGGGAACGGCTCGAGCGGCTCCTGGATCCGGGGACCGCCTTCCTCGAGCTCTCGCCCCTTGCCGCGCTCGACCTCTACGATAACGATGCGCCGGCGGCCGGCCTGATCACGGGGATCGGCGTGATCTCGGACACCGAGTGCGTCGTGGTCGTCAACGACGCGACGGTGAAGGGCGGCACCTACTACCCGCTCACCGTGAAGAAGCACCTACGGGCCCAGGAGATCGCGCTCGAGAATCGGCTCCCCTGCCTCTACCTCGTGGATTCGGGCGGCGCCTTCCTGCCCCGCCAGGACGAGGTGTTTCCCGACCGCGAGCACTTCGGCCGCATCTTCTACAACCAGGCCCGCCTCTCGGCGCTAGGGGTGCCGCAGCTCGCACTCGTCATGGGCTCGTGCACCGCGGGCGGCGCGTACGTCCCGGCGATGAGCGACGAGACCGTGATCGTGAAGGGCCAGGGGACCATCTTCCTGGCCGGTCCCCCGCTGGTGAAGGCCGCCACGGGGGCCGACGTTACCGCCGAGGAGCTCGGCGGCGCCGACGTCCACGCGCGTACCAGCGGGGTCGCCGACCATTACGCGCTGGACGACGCGCACGCGCTCGAGATCGCGCGGGAGATGGTGGCGCAGCTGGACCGGCCTGTCCTTTGGGGCGCCGACGCGGCGGAGCCCGAGCCGCCGGCCCACGACCCCGCGGACCTGTACGCGGCCATCCCGGCGGACGTGCGGACGCCGTACGACGTGCGGGAGGTGATCGCGCGCCTGGTGGATGGCTCGCGGCTGCATGAGTTCAAGGCGCTGTACGGGGAGACGGTCGTGTGTGGGTTCGCGCGGATCCACGGTCTCCGCGTCGGGATCGTGGCGAACAACGGCATCCTCTTCAGCGAGTCCGCGCTGAAGGCGACGCACTTCATCGAGCTCTGCAACCAGCGCGGGGTGCCGCTGGTGTTCCTTCAGAACATCGCGGGATTCATGGTCGGCAAGGAATACGAGGCCGGCGGCATCGCCAAGGACGGCGCGAAGATGGTGACGGCCGTGGCGTGCAGCGTTGTGCCGAAGTTCACGGTCATCATCGGCGGGAGCTTCGGCGCCGGGAACTACGGCATGTGCGGGCGCGCCTACGGCCCCCGCCAGCTGTGGATGTGGCCGAACGCGAGGATCAGCGTCATGGGCGGCGAGCAGGCGGCGACGGTGCTCTCGCTCGTCGGCACGTTCAGCGATGACCAGGAGCGGCAGGTGTTCAAGGCGCGCATCCGAGACCAGTACGAGACCCAGGGATCGCCGTATTACTCGACCGCGCGGCTCTGGGACGACGGGGTGATCGACCCGCTCGACACACGCGCGGTCCTCGCGCTCGGCCTCGCCGCCGCGCGCCACGCGCCGATGGGCGAGCCTCGCTACGGCGTCTTCCGCATGTGAGGCGGACCCGTCGCCGACTCATGCCAGCGCCGAACGGTCGCCGGTGGATCGGCGCCCGGCTATTCGGGCTGCTCGTCGTCCTCGGCGCCGTGGCGCTCCTCGCGTTCGCGCAGAGAGCCGCGGCGGACGAGGGCTGGGTCATCGAGCGCTTCCATGCGGACATCGCGATCCAGCAGACCGGGGAGCTCCTCATCGGCGAGGCCATCGACGTCGACTTCGGCACGCTCGAGAAGCACGGGATCTTCCGCGACATCCCGGTCCGGTACGAATACGACGCGAAGAACGACCGCGTCTACCGGTTGACGGTGGTGTCGGTGACGGACGCCAGCGGCAAAGCGTGGAAATACGAGCGATCGCAGGAAGGCGCGCTCGAGATCATCAAGATCGGCGACCCAGACAAGACGATCGGCGGCCGGCAGACATACCGCATCACCTATCGCGTGGGCGGCGCGCTCAACGCGTTCGAGGACCACGACGAGCTGTTCTGGAACGTGAACGGCGCCGACTGGCCGGTGCCGATGCGGGCCGTATCGGCGACGGTGCGGCTGCCGGGCGGGATCGTGCGCAGCGCGTGCTTCGAGGGCTATTCAGGCTCGGCCGAGGCCTGCCGGGTCTCGGCCACGGGGGAAAGCGCCGACTACGCGGCGACGCGGCCGTTCCAGACGGGCGAGCAGCTCACGATCGTGACGGGGCTGCGCAAGGGCGCCGTCGCAGCGCCGACGCCCCTGCTCCGCGCGAAGCCCCGCGAATTCCTCGAGTACTTCGAGCTCGCGCCGCCGACGGTCGGGGCCGCCCTGCTCGAGCTTCTCGCGGGGCTCGCGCTGCTAGCGCGCGAATGGTGGCGCCACGGCCGCGACCGCGAATACCGCAAGCGCTATTACCTGAACGACGACGGCGGTGAGCGCATCCGTCCCCTCTTCGAGCACGACCCGGTGATCGTCGAGTACGAGCCGCCGGACAAGCTCCGGCCGGCGCAGCTCGGTGTCGTCCTCGACGAGCGCGCCGATACGAAGGACTGCACCGCGACGATCGTGGACCTGGCCGTGCGCGGCTACCTGACGATCACGGAGGAGCCGAAACCGTGGCTCTTCGGCAACGTCGACTGGCTCATCACCCGCGCCAAGCCCGCCGACGACGCGCTCGCGCCCTTCGAGAAGCGGCTGTACGACGGGCTCTTCGAGGGGCGCGACGAGGTCAAGCTCTCGAAGCTGAAGGGCACATTCCAGCCGACCCTCGCGAGCGCCGAGGACGACCTCTACGCGGACACCGTGAAGCGGCGCTGGTTCAGCCGGGACCCGCGCACCACGATGCAGCTCTGGTTCACGCTCGGCGTGGCGGTCGTCGCGGCGGGCGCGGGGCTCGCGTACCTGCTCGGCATGCTCTTCGGCGCTGCCCTGATCGGCATCGCTGTCGCGATCATCGGGCTCGCGTTCGCGGTGACCGCGGCGGCGATGCCCGCGCGCAGCGCCATCGCGAGCGAGACGCTCCGGCGCGCGCTCGGCTTCCGCATGTACATGGTGACGGCGGAGAAGGACCGCGCGGCCTTCGCGGAGAAGGCGAACCTGTTCTCCGCCTATCTTCCGTACGCGATCGTCTTCGGCTGTGTCAGCAAATGGGCGAAGGCGTTCAGCGGCATCGACACCGCCGCGGCAACGAGCAGCTGGTACTCGGGCGCGAGCGGGTTCCAGGCGGCGAGCTTCGCGTCGAACCTCGAGAGCTTCTCGTCGAGCATGTCGAGCACGATCGCTAGCACTCCCGGAGGTCACGGCTCGAGCGGGTTCTCGGGTGGCTCGTCGGGAGGCGGCGGAGGCGGCGGAGGCGGCGGCAGCTGGTAACGGACGATGGGGGGCTCCGCCCTCCAGCCCCATGGCTTGAACAGACGAGTGCGTCGCGCCCCTCACCGCATGAGGGGCGTCCCGCCCGTCACCGCATGAGGGGCGTCCCGCCCCTCAGACCCCTGGGGCTGGAGCGCCCGACTGCCGAGAAGCTTGCGGGGTCCGCGACCCACGGGGTCACGCGCGGCGGTATTGGAGCGATCGGCGCCCGGAGGCGTCACCGGTTCGCGACAGCGCCCTGAAGGGCGCTACCGTTCCGCGAGCTTGGCCTGGACCTTGAGGGTCTGCCCGCCCCGGACGACGTCGAGCGTGATGGTGTCGCCCGGTTTGTGGTCGTTGATGATCCGCGCGAGGGCGGACTCGTCCTTCAGCTCCTGACCGTCGATCGCCGTGATGGCGTCGCGGGCGCGGATCCCGGACGCTGCCGCGGGCGACCCTCCGCTGACCTGGCTCACCACGACGCCGGCCGTGGCCTTTGTCCCGAGCTGCGAAGCGATCGACGGCGTCAGCTGTGTGTACGAGATACCGAGGAAGGGATGCACGACGCGACCCCTCGAGACGAGCTGGTCGGCTATCGGCCTCGCGCGCGCGATGGCGATCGCGAAGCCGATGCCCTGGGCCTGAACGCCCGGCTCCGCCTGTCCCGCGACCAGCGTGTTGATGCCGATCACGCGGCCCTGGAGGTCGCAGAGCGGCCCGCCCGAGTTCCCGGGATTGATCGCCGCGTCCGTCTGGATCACATCGAAGAGGAACGGACCGGGGCCGCCCGTGTCCGACGGCTCCTGCACGGTGCGCCCGAGGGCGCCGACGACGCCGACGCTCACCGTCGGACCGCCGGACAGCGCGAGCGCGTTGCCGATGGCGACCACCCAGTCCCCGACCTGGAGGTCGCCCGAGTCGCCGAGCTGCGCGACCGGAAGGTCGGGTGCCTCGATCTTCACCACCGCGAGATCGGTGAGCGGGTCCGCGCCCGCGAGCTTCGCTGAGAAGGAGCGGCCGTCGGTCAGCGAGACCTGCAGGTTCTGCGCTCCGCTGACGACATGCGCGTTGGTGAGGATATGGCCCTGCGCGTCGTAGATGACCCCCGACCCCACCCCTGCGGGCACGGACTGCGCCTGGTTGAACTGGTCGATCTGTACCTGCTGGTTCGTGATCTGCACGACCGCCGGCTTCACCCGTTTGGCGACGTCGCGGACGGCGGTGTCGAGTCCCGCACCGGCGGGAACGGGCCCCGGCGCGGAGGGTGGCTGGGTGACGCCGGGCGCGGTCGGGGCGGCGAGCGGCGGCGCGGCGAACGGCTCGCACGCGGCCAGCGCTGCGGCAAGGAGGAGCGCGACCAGAACTCGCAGCGGGAACATCCCTTTCGAGGGTACAGCCCGTGGCGCGCGCGGGAGCCGTGTCCACGGAGGACTCGCTATCGTCCGGAGGTGCCTTCACCGATCCGCCTCGAGCACGACGAGCGCGGCGTGGCGCGGATCATCATCGCGCGCCCGGAGGTGCGCAACGCGTTCGACGCCGAGCTGATCGCCGACCTCACGGCGCGCATTCTCGAGGTGCCGAGCGAGGCGCGCGCAGTCGTGCTCTCCAGCGAGGGCGAGACCTTCAGCGCGGGCGCGGACCTGCGGTGGATGCGCTCCACGGCGGAGTATTCGCGCGAGCAAAACGTCGCGGACTCGCGCGCGCTCGCGCTGATGTACGCCGCGCTCGACGAGCTCCCGATGCCGCTCGTCGTGCGGGTGCAGGGTGCCGCGATCGGGGGCGGCGCCGGACTGGTGGCGATGGCCGATATCGCGGTGGCATCGGAGAACGCGACTTTCGCCTTCACCGAGACGCGGCTCGGCATCCTGCCCGCGGTGGTGTCGCCGTACGTCGTCAGGAAGCTCGGCCCGGCCTTCGCGACAGCGGCGTTCGTGACGGGCATCCGCTTCGACGCCCACCGGGCGTTCGAGATCGGCCTCGTGACGAGCGTCGAGCATGGCGAGGGCCTCGACGCCGAGGTCGAGGAGTTCGTCGACGCGATCCTCGCGTGCGGCCCGGCGGCGGCCCGCGAAGCGAAGCGGCTGGTCCGTGAGGTCACGGGGCGGCGGCCCGAGGAGGTGCGCGAGCTGACGGTGGAGCGGATCGCGGACGCCCGTGTGAGCGTGGAGGGTCAAGAAGGGATGCGCGCGTTCCTCGAGAAGCGCCCACCCCGCTGGCAGCCGTGAGCGCGGTCCTCGTCGCGAACCGCGGCGAGGTCGCCCGACGGATCTTCCGGACCGCGAAGCGGCTGGGACTGCGCACCGTCGCCGTGTTCTCGGATGCCGATGCCGGCGCGCCCTTCGTGCGCGAGGCGGACACGGCGATCCGCATCGGTCCCCCAGAGGCGCGCGAGTCGTACCTCTCCATCGCGGCGATCCTCACCGCGGCGCGCGAGGCGGGGGCCGAGCTCGTGCATCCTGGCTACGGCTTCCTTGCGGAGGACGCGCGCTTCGCGCGCGCCGTGGTCGAGGCCGGGCTGCGCTTCGTGGGCCCATCCGCCGAAGTGCTCGCCGCGCTCGGCGACAAGGCACAGGCAAAAGGGATCGCCGAGGACGCCGGCGTCCCGGTGCTGCCCGGATACCGCGGCGGCGACCAGCGCGATGGGGCGTTCATCGACGCGGCGCGCACTGCCGGGTATCCGGTCATGGTGAAGCCGACCGCGGGCGGTGGCGGCATCGGGATGCACCTCATCGAGGAAGAAGGCGGCCTGCGGGATGCGCTCGCGAGGGCACGGCGCGCGGCGACGGCGGCCTTCGGCGACGAGCGGCTCATCCTCGAGCGAGCGGTCCGCAGCCCGCGTCATGTCGAGGTGCAGATCCTCGCCGACGGATCGGGCGAGGTCGTGACGTTCGCCGAACGGGATTGCTCGACGCAGCGCCGGCATCAGAAGGTGCTCGAGGAGACGCCGTCGCCGGCCGTCAAGCCGGCGCTTCGCCGCCGCCTGCGCGACGCCGCGGCGACCGTCGCGCGCGCGGCCGGATATGTCAACGCGGGCACCGTGGAGTTCATCCTCGACGAGCGCCACGACTTCTTTTTCCTCGAGGTCAACGCGCGACTCCAGGTTGAGCACCCCGTCACGGAGGCCGCCTACGACGTGGACCTCGTGGAGTGGCAGCTGCGGATCGCGCAGGGCGAAGCGCTGCCACGCGCGGGTTTCGGCGAGCCCCGCCGCGCGGCGATCGAGGTCCGCGTGTACGCGGAGGACCCGGGCGCGGGCTTCCTACCGTCCACCGGGATGCTCGCGCACGTGCGGTGGCCGGATGGGATCCGCGTCGATGCGGGCGTCGAGGAAGGATCGGCGGTCACACGGCACTACGACCCGCTGCTCGGCAAGCTCACCGCTGCCGGAGACGACCGGCCCGCCGCGCTGGCGTGCCTCGCGGAAGCGCTCGATGCGACCGAGCTGCTGGGCGTGCGCACGAACGTCACGTTCCTTCGTGCGCTCGTGTCACGGCCCGAGCTGAACGCGGGAGCGATGACCACCGACTTCGTCGAGCTCAACCTCCACGAGCTGGTCCAGGACACCGAGGAGGCGCCGCCGCAGGCGATCGCCGTCGCGGCCGCGGCGCTCGTCGCCGAGACACTCGAAGCGGCCGATCCACGCGATCCGTGGCGCGCCCTCGGGCCGTGGCGCCTCGCCTCGCCGCCCGCGACGACCGTGGTGCTCCGCGGTGCCGGCGGGGAGACCGCGGTCACCGTCGAAGGCCCCGGGCCTTTCGAGGTGCTCGGGCTGCCGGTCGAGCGCGGACACGGGCAGGTGGCCTCCGTCGAAGGGCGCGGGCCTCTCGAGGCCATCGGTCAGCGCGTGCAACGGGGAGACAAGCATCATCAGTGGCTCGTCGACGGCGCGGTCGCGGCTGCGGCGCGCGCCGGCTCGGTCTGGTACGTCTTTTGGCGCGGCGACGCGCACGAGCTCGACAGCGCCCCTCGCGAGCGCAGCGTCGCGGCGCTCGCGGCGACCGAGATCGTCGCGCCGATGCCGGGGATCGTCCTCTCCGTCCACGCGACCACCGAGCAGCGGGTGCGCCGCGGCGACCTCATCTGCATCGTCGAGGCGATGAAGATGGAGCTGCGCGTCGAGGCACCCGCGGAAGGTATCGTCAAGCGTGTGCTGTGCGCGGCCGGCGACCAGGTCGAGCGCGGTCAGCGACTCGCGGAGTTCGATCCCGCCTGAGGTGCGCTGGTGGGACGGAACACTAGAAGCCGAGGAGCTTCGTCAGCCTGATCCGCGTCGCGATGGGATAGGCGGCGGCGAAGGCGGCGGGCGTGAGATGCATCCTCTCGATGCGCGCCCGATAGCGCTCCACGTACGCCGTCACGGTGTGGGCCGGCGGCTCGTTCGGCTCGATCTTCGCCAGGCCCTGGAAGATGACGATGTTGCCGCCCTTGTCGCTGTCGAAGTGCAGCGCGACCCGCGGGTTGCGCTCGATCGCCCGGAGGCGCTGCGCGTCCCGGCGGTTGTACACCAGCACCGAATCTCCGCCCTCCCAGTGGAACCACACCGGGTTGGGATGCGGCGTGCCATCACGGCCGGCGACCGTGAGCCAGATGATCGTCTCGGTGCGCAGGCGCTCGGCGACGCGGGCGCCGAACCGGGTCGCTTCATCGATCAGCATCCCCACCTCCAGCGCACCCGATTATCGTTCGGCCGCGATCTCGCGAATGGGCGAGTGACGCTGGCTCCGGCCGCGAGTGGCGAGAGGCGACGAGGGCACCGGATGTCCCACGCGGCGGCCTTCTTCGCCAGCCTCGACTCGCGGAACCGATGCGCCATGCTGTTCCGCATCCAGACAGCGAAGAAGGCTGAGACGCGCGCCAAGCATCGCCACGACGTTGGAGTTCCTGACGCGCCGGCTGCGGCCGGCGTAGGCTCAGGCCAGTGCCGTCGCTGAACGCGATCGGGATCGTCTCCAAGGACCTCGGCGCCTCCATCCGGTTCTACCGGCTGCTCGGCGTCCCGTTCCCCGATCCGGACGGCGACCACGTCGTGGCCACTCTCCCGAACGGCGTCCGCTTGATGCTCGACGACCTGAAGCTCATCAAGGAGCTCGATAAGGACTGGACCGAGCCCAAGGGCCACCGGATGGGACTCGCGTTCGAGGGCGCGAGCCCGGCGGAAGTCGACGCGGTGCACGCGAAGGTGACCGCGGAGGGCCACCCGTCGAAGACCGCGCCGTGGGACGCGTTCTGGGGTGAGCGGTACGCGCAGGTCATCGATCCCGACGGCAACATCGTGGATCTCTTCGCCGCCCTCCCGGGGCAGGCGGCCTAGACCAACACGAGCGCCGGGTAGAAGAGCCCGCGCCCGCCGCACGGGATGATGCGGCGCATCACACGCGCGTGAACACCATCCGGGCGTTCACGCGAGCGTGAGCACCGTGATCGGCTGGGCCTTGCCCTTCACCGTCGCCTCGCCGAGCGGCCGCAGCGCGACGGTCCCGTCCAGGCTTGCCGCGATGTCCGCGGAGAGCACCGAATCGACACCGAACTCCTTGCAGAGCGACTCCATTCGCGACGCCGTGTTCACGGTGTCCCCCATCGCGGTGTACTCCGAGCGCTCCGGGAGGCCGATCGCGCCCAGGACGACCTCGCCGACGTGCAGCCCGACGCCGTGCTTGAGCACCGGCGCGCCGCTCGCCGCGCGCTGCGTGTTGAGTGCACCGATGCTGGCGCGCATGTCGAGGGCGGCGCCGGCCGCGGCACGGGCGCCCGTCGGCGCGTCGCTCATCACGCCGAAGATGGCCATGAGGCCGTCGCCGGTGAACTTGTCGATGATTCCGCCGCGATCGACGACCGCGCGAGCCATCGTCCGCAGGTAGGTGTTCACGATCCCAACGACGGTCTCGGGGTCGAGCGTGTCCGCGAGCGCCGTCGATCCACGCAGGTCCGTGAACACGACGGTGACGACGCGCCGATCGCCCTCGAGCCGCAGCTCATCGCCCTGGAGGACGCGCTCGACAACCGTCCGCGGGAGGAAGCGCTCGAGCCCGCGGCGCCGGTCGAGCTCGACGAACAACGCGACGAGGGCGATGGCGATGGCCGCGAGCATGAGCCCGTGGTATTCCCACCATGCGAGCGACCACAGCTGCCCGAGGGTCATCGAGATCTGCGTCTGCGCGAGGAGCACGTATGACGCGACGAGCGCGCCCTGCAACGGCAGCTTCCTCCACAGGAACTCCTGACCCTGCCGGATCGCGCTGAACAGGAAGAGCGCGATCGCGACCACGCCCGGGAGCAGGATGACGATGTCCGCTGTGCCGAGGCCGTTGTTCGTGGCGTAGCCGGCGTAGCCACCGTAGCCGCCGGTGGTGGAAGGCAGCACGGCCCGCATGACCGTGCCGATGGCCGCGGGCCGCGCGAGCGCGACGGCGGCGTAGACGAGGACCCCGCCGACGACCAGCGCGACGAGCGCACGCGCCGGCACCAGGCGTTCGAACCATTCGACGGCAGACGTGTAGCGGACCGCGAACAGGACGGCCGGCACGAGGAGCGCGAGCTCGGCCGAGAGCGCGACGACAGCGAGCGCGTCATCCGGATCGCCACGGAGAAGCACGCCCGGTGTCGCAAGGCCGTGCACCGCGAAGATCCCGCCGATGCTGCCGAAGCCGAGCGCGACGAGCAGCGTGCGGTATTGCCGCAACTGGAGGGCAGCGCGCGCGACGAGCACCCCGGCGAAGAAGGCGAGCACGGCCACGTTCGTGGTGATCACCAGGTGGTCGACGGCGTCGTTGAGACTCACGTTGGCCGACGGATCCGCGAGCAGATAGAGGAAGACAACCGCCGGCGCGGCGACGCCGATGACCGCGAGGGCCATTCTCACGCGCGCAATCGTACGGTCGGGCTACGGATACATCTTGGCGAATTCATTTTCCAAAGCTCCGGACCGATCTGCTCGCGACGGCGCACGTTGCCGCTCTTGCGCTCCGGATGCGGCTCCATGACGGCAGAATGCTAGCGATGCCCATGGTCCCATTGCGCGCGCGACTGCCCCACCGTGTGAGCATCGTCGAGGTCGCCCCGCGCGATGGACTGCAGGCCGAGGACCGGACGCTCTCGACGGAGACGAAGCTCGAGCTCATCGATCGGCTCGCGGCGGCGGGGCATTCGGCCATCGAGGCGACTTCCTTCGTGAGCCCAGGCGCAGTGCCCCAGCTCGCGGACGCCGAGATGGTGCTGAGAGGCCTGCGGCGCAGGCCGGGCGTACGGTACCCGGTGCTCGTTCCGAACGAGCGCGGTCTCGAGCGCGCGCTCGCGGCGGGCGCCGACGAGATCGCCGTCTTCGCGTCGGCCACCGAGAGCTACTCGCTCAAGAACCTGAACCGGTCGCGCGACGAGGCGATCGAGGCGTATCGCCCGGTCGTGAAGCGCGCGAAGAGCGAGGGCAAACGGGTGCGCGCGTATCTCTCGATGGTCATCGCCGATCCCATCGAGGGACCGACGCCCGCGCGTGTCGCCGTCGAGCAGGGGCGGCGACTGCTCGAGCTCGGCGCGGACGAGCTGTCGCTCGGGGACACTCTCGGCAGCGGGACCCCAGCTAGGGTGCAAGAGCTGATCACGGGATTCCTCGCCGCCGGCGCGCCCGTGGCCGCGCTCGCGGTCCACTTCCACGACACGTACGGCCAGGCGCTGGCGAACGTCCTGGCAGCGCTCGAGCTCGGCGTGACGACCGTCGACGCGAGCGCCGGCGGCATCGGCGGCTCGCCCTTCGCCAGGGAAGCCGCGGGGAACCTCGCCACGGAGGACCTGGTCTGGATGCTCGACGGACTGGGCATCACGAGCGGCGTCGACGTCCGCGCTCTCGCCGCGACGAGCGCGTGGCTCGCCGAGCAGCTCGGCCGGGACCTCCCCGGCCGAGCGGCGCGAGCCCTGCGAGGTGGCCCGGGTTAGCTCCTGTTCTTTATGGTCCGTCGCGCGGCGCGGCGCACCGGCTTCCGGCCGCGGGGCGCGCGGGCCGGCCTCACGTCGAGCGCGACGACGCGCGACGACCGCACGAGGTCGTTGAACGCCTTCGCCTCCGTCGCGTTCAGCCGGGCCAGCTTGTCGAGCTGCGCATCGACCTGCGCCGAGAGGTCGTCGAACAGGTCGTAGGAGGAGCGCGTCGGGGCGAAGTCAGCGCTGGCCACGGCGCCGCCGAGGCCGGCCAGCTTCGCGTTCAGCTTGATCGGGAAGTTGAGCGTGTCCTGCCGGCTCTTCGCCTTGGTCTGGACGAGATCCTCCTCGATCGCGACGAGCTTCCTGCGCAGCTTGTCCGCGGCGCGCGCGACGCGCCGGAGCGACGAGTCGCTCTTCGCGCGTGCTCCCCAGCCATCGAGCTGCGCGTTAACGCGGCGGATCTCGTTGATCGCCTCGTGCGTCTCGGAGACCTTGTCGCGGATGCGCATGAGGAGACCGAACTGGTCTTCGAAGTCGCGCTGCGTCGTCGCGACGCGGGGGTCCTTGCGGATCTCGAATGGGACCGTCTCGTCGGTCCCCTCCATCGTCAGGCGCACGCGGTACGCGCCGGGCACGGCCACCGGGCCCGCGAGCTGGCGCTCGAAGCCCTCCCACGTGCCGCCCTCGCCCTCGAGCTTGGCGGCGTCGGGGTGACGCATGTTCCACACGAAGCGGTTCAGCCCCCGCTCCTTGGGCACGCGCGGCTCCTTCGTCTCCGGGGTCGCCGGCTTCGTCGGCTGGCTCGCGGTCTCGATCGGTTCTGCGCCTTCGCCCGTCATCGACTGCTCGGGCGCGGATCCCGCCGGCTCGTCGTCGGGCTTGCTCGTGAACGACCGGATCTCGCGCCCGCGCCCGTCGAGGAAGGCCAGCTTCACCTCGCCCGCCGGCCGCTCGCGCAGCGCGTAATGCACGACGACCCCGTCGGGCGGGTTGTCCCCCGCATCGAGATTGACCGGCACCTTCTCACCGGTGCTCGGCTTCTCGACCTGGCGGTACGTCACCACCGTGGCGCCGGTCATGCGGTAGTTCTTGCCGATCTTCGGCGGCTGAGGGAAGCCGAAGTCGGTCCGGAAGCGCGTGGTCACGCCGGGCTTGTATAGATGCACGGCCTTGCGCGCGACGGCGGCGGTCTGCTGACGCAGCGGACCGAGGTCGTCGAGCACCCAGAACGCGCGGCCGTGCGTCGCGAGCACGAGGTCATCGTCCTTGATCACCAGGTCGTGGATCGGCACGACCGGCAGGTTGCCCCCGAGCCGCTCCCAGCGATCGCCGTCATCGAACGATGCGTACACGCCGGTCTCCGTGCCGGCGTAGAGCAGTCCGCGGCGCGTCGGATCCTCCCGTATCACGCGGGTGAAGTCGTCGTCCGGGATGCCGGCGGTGATCTGCTTCCACGTGCGCCCGTGGTCGTTGGTCTTGAAGAGGTACGGTCGGAAGTCGTCGAGCTTGTAGCGGGTCGCAGCGACGTAGGCGGTCGCCGCGTCGTGCGACGACGGCTCGATGATGCTGATCAGCGTCCACGGCGCGATCCCTCGCGGAGTCACGTCCGTCCACGTCTGGCCGCCGTCACGCGACACGTGCACCAGCCCGTCGTCCGAGCCCGCCCAGAAAACGCCCGGCTCCCGCGGCGACTCGGCGAACGCGAAGATCGTGCAGTAGTACTCCGCTCCGGTGTTGTCCTTCGTGATCGGGCCACCCGACGGCCCGAGCTTGCTCGCGTCGTTCCGCGTGAGGTCCGGGCTGAGGATCTCCCAGGTCGACCCCTCGTCGCGGCTGCGGAACACGTGGTTGCCCGTCACGTACAGGGCATTCGGATCGTGCGGCGACAGCACGATGGGGAACGTCCACTGGAACCGGTACTTCACGTCGCGGGCGCCGATGCCTGCGGACACCTCGGGCCAGACCATGATGTTGCGGGACTGCCCGCTGCGCCGGTCGTGCCGCGTGAGCAGCCCCTGGTAGTTGCCCGCGAAGACGACGTTCGGGTCGTCGGGGCGAACGGCGATGTACCCGCTCTCGCCGCCGCCGACCGCGAACGCGTCCGCCCCCGTGATCCCCGCGATGGGGGCCCGACTCGGCACCGACATCGTGGTGTTGTCCTGCTGCGCGGCGTAGAGGCGATACGGCAC
>JALYKU010000126.1 GCA_030774595.1 Chloroflexota bacterium
GCTCCGGACCGCCGGCGGCGGCGAGCACCGCGTCGCGGAGCGGCCCGATCACGGCGGCCAGGCGCGCATCCACGGCCTCCGTGCTCACCCCCGCCGCCCGATGCAGCGCGATGCGCGCCTGCGCCGCGTATCGCCCCTCGAGGAGGCCGCGCGTCTCGCGCGAGAGCCGCTCCCACAGCAGCGCCGCATCTCCCGTGGCGACGGCGCGCAGGAACGTCGAGGCGAGCAGCTGCGTCGGGTGCTCGTACTGGACGCGGTACGCCTTCGCGGCTCGGGTCACAGATCGTCCTTGATGCGCAGCACGGCGAGGAAGGCCTCCTGCGGGATCTGCACCGATCCCACCATCTTCATGCGCTTCTTCCCCTCCTTCTGCTTCTCGAGGAGCTTCCGCTTGCGCGAGATATCGCCGCCGTAGCACTTCGCGAGCACGTCCTTTCGCTTCGCCTTCACAGTCTCGCGGGCGACGACCTTGCCGCCGACCGCGGCCTGGATGGGGACGTCGAACATCTGCTTGGGGATCAGCTCGCGAAGCTTCGACACCAGCGCGCGCCCGGCGGCGGCCCCCCGATCGCGGTGCACGATGATCGAAAGAGCGTCCACGACCGTCCCGGCGAGGAGGATGTCGAGGCGCGCGAGCGCGGCGGCGCGATATTCGGCGAGCTCGTAGTCGAGCGAGGCGTAACCCTGCGAGCGGCTCTTGAGCTGGTCGTAGAAATCGACGATCACCTCGCCGAGCGGCATCTCGTACGTGAGCATGGCGCGCTGCGGGTCCACGTACGTCATGTCACGGAGCGTCGCCCGCTTCCCCTGCGCGAGCTCCATCACCGGCCCCACGTACTGCGTGGGCACGATGACCGTGGCGCGCATCCACGGCTCGCGGACCTCGGCGATCGTGGCGGGATCCGGCAGCATCGCGGGGTTGTCGATCGGGATCTCCGCGCCGCCCGTCGTGACCACGCGGTACTCCACCGAGGGCGCGGTGGCGATCAGCTCGACGCCGTACTCGCGCTCGAGGCGCTGCTGCACGATCTCGAGGTGGAGCAGCCCCAGGAAGCCGCAGCGGAACCCGAAGCCGAGCGCCTGCGAGTTCTCCGGCTCGTAGACGAGCGCGGCGTCGTTCAGGCGCAGCTTTTCCAGGGCGTCGCGCATCGCCGGATAGTCCTCGGCCCTGGTGGGATAGAACCCGGCGAAGACCATCGGCTTCGCCGGCCGATAGCCGCCGAGCGGCTCGGACGCCGGGCGTGTCGCGAGCGTCACGGTGTCTCCCACGCCACAGTCCGCCACGGCCTTCAGCCCGGTGGCTATGTAGCCGACCTCACCCGTGGCCAACCGCTGACGAGGGGTGGCCAGCGGCGCGAAGACACCGAGCTCGAGGACCTCGCTGTTCTTCGCCGTGGCCATGATCCGGATGCGTTCGCCCGCCGACAGCTCGCCGTCCACGATGCGGACGTGCGCGACGACACCCTTGTAGGCGTCGTAGTGCGAGTCGAAGATCAGCGCCCGGAGCGGGGCCGCGCTGTCCCCCGAGGGCGGGCGCACGCGCTCCACCACGGCGTCGAGCAGCTCGCGCACTCCGTCGCCCGTCTTGCCCGAGGCCAGCAGCACCTCGTCGTCGCGGAACCCGAGCGTCGCGCGGAGGTCGGCGCGGACGACGTCGAGCTCGACATTCGGGAGGTCGATCTTGTTGATCACCGGGACGACGTCGAGGCCCTGCTCCACCGCGAGGTAGGCGTTCGCCAGCGTCTGCGCTTCGACACCCTGGGAGGCATCGACGAGCAGCACAGCGCCCTCGCACGCGGCGAGCGATCGGCTGACCTCGTAGTTGAAGTCGACGTGACCGGGCGTGTCGATGAGGTTCAGCTCGTACTCGATGCCGTCAGGGGCGCGCCAGCGCATCTGGACCGCGCGAGCCTTGATGGTGATGCCCTTCTCGCGCTCGAGGTCCATGGAGTCGAGGAGCTGGTCGCGCATCTCGCGGAGCGCGACGGTGCCGGTCAGCTCGAGCAGGCGGTCCGACAGCGTCGTCTTGCCGTGATCGACGTGGGCGATGACCGAGAAATTGCGGATGCGTCCCATGTCTTCGCGGCGCAGAGCGGCGCGGTCGCCGAGGCGCGGATCCGCGGTCAAGCCACGGTCACGGCTTCTCGGCGAAAGAACCTCCCGCGCAGGAACCGCAGAAGCTCATCGAGCTCGCGGACGCGCAGGAGCGACGAGGCGAAGAAGTACACCGCGACCCCGACCGCCACGGCGAGGCCGGTCTGGAGGAAAAGTCCGACCTTGGTCTGCTCGAGGTCGACGGTGAAGTTCGTCGCGCGCACGAAGAAGAACATCGCGATCCCCATGATCAGGCTGGTCGCGACGATCTTCAGCGATGCGACACCGAGGCCGACAAGGCGCAGCCGCGCGCGCGGAGCGAGCAGCGCCATGAACAGGGCGGCCTCCGCCAGCGTCGCGACGGAGTTGGCCGTGGCGAGCCCGTTGATGCCATACGGGCCTGCCAGGGCCACGGACAGAACGACGTTCAGCGCGATCGAGAGCAGCGTCAGGACGAGTGGCGTCATGGTGTCCTTCGACGCGTAGTACGCGCGCGCGAGGATCTGGACGAGGGCGTGGCCCGCCAGGCCGAGCGAGTAGAAGAAGAATGCCGCCTGCGTCGCTTCGCGCGCCGCGGGACCGAAGCGGCCGTACTCGAACAGGAGGTTCACCACGGGCCGGCGGAGCACGATCATGGCGATCGCCGTTGGCAGCGTGAGGAAGAGGATCCAGCGGATCGCCTGCTGCAGCGCGCGGCGCATGCGCACCTGCTGTCCGAGCGACGCATAGTGCGACAGCGTCGGGAAGACGGCCGCGGAGATCGCGATCGAGAACACGCCCAGAGGCAGCATGAGGAGCTGGAAGGCGTAGTTGAGCGCCGTGAGCGATCCCTCGGGCATGCGCGAGGCGAGGAACGTGTCGACGATCAGCACGAACTGCACCGACCCGAGGGCGAGCGTGCGCGGGCCGGTCAGGCGCGCGATCTCACGGACGCCCGCGTGTCCGACGTCGAACGAGAATGAGTACCGAGTTCGGCGGAACGTGAGCTCCGGCACCTGCACGAGCCACATGAGCGCCGCGCCGGCGACGACGCCGTACGCCAGCGCGTCGACCCCGAGGAACGGGGCCGCGAAGAGGGCGAAGGCCACGATGGCCGCGTTGTAGACGAGGGGCGCGGTGGCACCCGCGAGGAACTGGCGGTACGAGTTCAGCATGCCCGTGAACAGCGCCGAGAGGCCCATGAAGATGGGGCTCAGCAGCATGATCCGCGTGAGGTGCACGGTCAGTCCCACCTGTGCCGGGTCGGGGAAGTTGGCGAACAGCGGCACCACCCACGGCGCGGCGACCCACATGACCGCCGAGAGCAGCACCAGCAGGACGAGCATGGCGTTCAGCACGGTCGACGCGACGCGCCACGCCTCGTCCTCGCGCTCCTTGGCGAGGTAGCCGGTGAAGACCGGGATGAACGCGCTCGCGAGGGCGCCCGCGACGAGCAGGTTGAAGATCGTGTCGGGCACGCGGAAGGCCGCCAGGAAAGCGTCGAGCTCCGGCGACTGGCCGAAGCGCGCGCCGATGACCGACAGCCGCAGCCAGCCGAGCACGCGGCTGGCCACGAGCGTGATGATCATGATGGTGGACGCGCGGGCGACGGACATGTGCGCGCTGAGTATGGTCGGCGCCACGTGCACCGTTACCGCGGCGCGCGCTTCGCGCTTCGGTTACTCTTCGTGTCGATGGCGACGAAGAAGCGGTCCGCTCTCAAGCGC
>JALYKU010000127.1 GCA_030774595.1 Chloroflexota bacterium
CTCGTCGGACCGCGCGTAGTCGCCGCCGGCCCGCGCGGCCGTGCGCGCTTCGAGGAGCTCGCGCTCCTCCGCTCCGAGATCGGTCGCCGCCGTGGCGGCCGCCGGGAGGCCGAGCCCGAGCACGCGGTCCATGTCGAACACCAGACCGAGGCCCCGGTTCCGCTCCGCCGCATCGCCGGCGTTGCACAGCAGGAGCGCCTCTTCAACGCACGCGAGCGCCTTCGAGGTGTTGAAGTCGTCCGCGATCGCGGCCGCGAATCCCCGCCGGAGCGCATCGTCGGCTGCCAGAGGGAGCGCCACCCCGCCCGTCGCCTGCCACGCGGCGGCGACGGCGCTCCGCCAGCGTTCGAGACGGCGCTGCGCGTTCACCAGTCCGGGCCGCGTGAAATCGAGCCCCTTGCGGTAGCCGACGCCCAGGACCAGGAGCCGGAAAGCGAGCGGGTCGGATCCCCACGACTCGAGGTCGGAGAGCAGGTAGGTGTTGCCGATCGACTTGTGCATTCCGCCGCCATCGACGCGCAGGAAGTACGTGTGCATCCAGTACCGGGCGAACGACTTCCCCGTTGCGGCCTCCGACTGCGCGATCTCGCACTCGTGATGCGGGAAGAGGTGATCCTCTCCACCGGAGTGGATGTCGAACGTCTCGCCGAGGTACTGCATCGACATCGCCGAGCACTCGATATGCCAGCCCGGATTGCCGCGGCCCCACGGCGAGTCCCACTGCTGCAGATCACCCGGCTTGGCCGCGCGCCACAGCGCGAAATCGAACGGATGGCGTTTGTTCTGGTTCACCTCGACGCGCGCGCCCGCCCTGCGCTCGTCGGGAGGCTCCGCGTTGAGCCGGCTGCCGTAGCCCGGGAACGTCGTCACGTCGAAGTAGACGCCGTCGGCGGCGACGTAGGCGTTGCCCTTGTCGATCAGGCGCTCGATGAGCGCGATCATCCGCGGGATGTGCTCAGTGGCGCGCGGCATCTCGTGCGGGTCGAGGATGTTGAGCCGCCGGCGGTCGGCCATGAACCGTTCCGTGTAGCGCGCGGCGATGGTCGCGGGATCGCGGCCTTCGCGGCGCGCCGCCAGCTCCATCTTGTCGTCGCCCTCATCGACGTCGCCCACGATGTGGCCGACGTCGGTGATGTTCATCACCTGCGTGACGTCGTAGCCGAAGTACTCGAACGTGCGCCGCACCACGTCGGCCA
Source organism: Chloroflexota bacterium (assembly GCA_030774595.1). The sequence continues at coordinate 1,197 of JALYKU010000127.1, forward strand.
CGACGTAGCGGTAGAGGTTCCCGATGTGCTGCTCGGCGTACACCGTCGGCCCGCAGTCGTAGATGCCGAGGCGCCCGGCGCGCAGCGGCTCGAATGCGCGCACGCTCCGGGTACCGCTGTCGTAAAAGTGGATCGCCGGCTGGTCCACGCCGATCTCGCTCGTCCTTCTCGCCGCGCTCTTTGCGGCGCGCCTGCTCGTCCTGCTCGCCGCGCTCAGCGGCGCGCCTGCTCGTCCTTCACCAGCAGCGCCGTCGCCAGCGCCGCTATCGCCTCGCCCGCGCCGATGACGCCAAGGCCATCGGTCGTCGTGGCCTTGACGCTCACGCTCTCAGGCGCGATCCCGAGCGCCGTCGCGATCGCTCCACGCATCGCCCCGACGCTCGCACCGATCCGTGGCTGCTCGGCGATCACCGTCGCGTCCACTGACGACACCTCGAATCCGACATCCGCCAAGAGCGTCCTGACCCTTCGTAGGAGGTCGAGGCTGTCCGCTCCCGCGTAGGTCTCGTCCTCGCTCGGAAAGTGCGTTCCCAAGTCCCCGAGCCCGCCGGCGCCGAGGAGCGCGTCCATCAGCGCGTGGAGGAGAACGTCGCCGTCGGAGTGGCCGACGAGGCCCTGCGGATGGTCGATCGCGACGCCACCGAGAACAAGACGGCGATCGCGCGCCAGACGGTGGATATCGTAGCCGATACCCGTCCGCACGGCCGTCATCCCACCTGGACCGCGGGCATCCCCACCGCCCCACACGCGACGAGCTCGCGCGCGTACGCGAGATCCTCGATCGTCGTGAGCTTCAGGTTGCGACGCTCGCCGGCCACCATCTTGACCGGGATGCCGGCGGCTGTCAGCGCCGCCGCGTCGTCGGGGAAAGTGCGGTCGCCCACGCGTCCGCGCGCACGGATGAGCAGCTCGCGGCCGAACACCTGCGGCGTCTGCGCGATCCAAAGCCCCGCGCGATCGAGCTCCTCGAGCGCGGTGCCGGCCTCATCCGTGCGCCGCACCGTGTCCATCACGGCCAGACCGGGGACGGCCGAGCCGTCACGCTCCGCCGCCTGCACCAGGCGCGCGAAGAGGCTGGGTGGCGCGAAGGGCCGTGCCGCATCATGGATCGCGAGGATCTGAGCGTCCGGCGTCGCATCCACGGCGCACCATGCCGACGACGTCCGCGTGGCTCCGCCTGAGATCACCCGCGCGGCCGGATCGATCGTCCTGACCAGCGCACGGAGCGCCGGGACGCGCTCCGCAGCCGTGACGACGATCGTCTCCGCGAAGACGCCCGCGGCGCGACCCGCCATGAGCGACCACTCGAGGACCGGCCGGCCACCGAGATCGGCGAGGACCTTGTCGGATCCGGAGCGGGTCGACGCCCCGGCGGCGAGGATCGCGAGCGCCGCATGCGGGCGCCGCATCTACTGGCCGGCGGCGCGAGCCCGCCTGACCTCGGGCGTTTCCCCGCGCGGCTGCGCGAAGATCATCCGGCCGGCGACCGTCTGCAGCACGCGCATGACCGCGACTCGCATCTCGCCGCCGACGAACCGCGAGCCGCCTTCCACGACGACCATCGTGCCGTCCTCGAGGTACCCGACCCCCTGCCCGATCTCCTTGCCCTCCTGGATGACCCTGACGACGAGCTCTTCGCCGGGAAGGACCACCGGACGCACCGCCTTCGCGAGATCATTCATGTTGAGCACGGTCACGCCCTGGAGCTCCGCGACGCGATTCAGGCCGTAGTCGTTGGTCATGATCGGCACCCCTAATTCGCGGGCCACGACGACGAGCTTGCCGTCCGCGTCGGCCGCGGCGGCGGGATCCGAATCGACCAGCTCGACCCGCACCGTGGCCTCCTTCTGGAGGCGGGCGAGCATCTCCAGGCCGCGTCGGCCGCGCTCCCGCCGGGTCGCGTCGCTGGAGTCGGCGAAGTGCTGCAGCTCGCCGAGGATGAACCGGGGGACGAGCAGCGTCCCGTGGATGAAGCCGCTCTTCACGACGTCCGAGACGCGGCCGTCGATGATCACGGATGTGTCGAGGAGGAGGCGCGGCTCGCCCGCGCGGGTCCGGCGGCCACCGGTGAGCTCACGCGCGATGGCGGCCAGTTGGGTCCGCTTGATCAGGCCCGCGCCAGCACCGGCCATCCCCAGGATGACCGTCGCAACGACCGGAGCGAAGCGGCCTAGCGGATCGGGGAGGACCGATAGCGGAAAGGAGACGAGGAGCGCGAGCAGCAGCCCGGTGGCGAGACCGATAGTGCCACCGAGGAGATCGCCCATCGACGCCGCGCGGATCCGCGCGGCCGCGTAACGCGTGGGCCGGACCGTGACGTACGGGGCGCCGAGCCAGCCGAGGATGGCGCATGCGCTGGCGAGAAGGAAGACGACGAGGACCTTATCGGTGACGGGCGCCACGACGGTGAGCTGGAGGAGCGCAAGACCGAGATAGAGGCCGAAGAACCAGCCGATGAGTGCTCCGCAGAAACGGATGATCGCCATGACCCTGGACCCTCCTTCCAATCGGGATGCGGCCCCACCGAGGCCCGTCCGATGAGGTCCTGGACGCCGGCCCGAGGCGCGACCGGGGATCGATGCGCGCGATGGATCACTGCTTCGGAGTGTAGTCGCGCGCGTGTGAGCGCTACGGGCCGTCGGCGATGCCGAGCGCGCCGAGCGCCTCTCGCAGGGAGCTTGCACCCACCACCTGCAGAGACGTGCCGCCCGGGTCGACCGCGCTCGCCGCGGGAACGATCGCGCGCTCGAAGCCAAGGCGCTCGGCCTCCCGCAGGCGCGCCGCCAGACGCTGGACGCGCCGGACCTCGCCGCCGAGGCCCAGCTCGCCCAGGACGACGCTGCGGGGGTCGGCCGGACGGTCGCGCAGTGCGGAGGCCACCGCCACGGCGAGGCCGAGGTCCGTGGCGGGCTCGCGGATGCGCAGGCCACCCACGAGGTTCACGTACACGTCGTGGGCGCCGAGTGAGAGACCGGCGCGCTTCGCGAGCACGGCGAGGAGAAGGATCACCCGCTGCAGGTCCGTTCCGTTCGCGGTGCGGCGCGGCAACCCGAAGCTCGTGGGAGTGACGAGCGCCTGGAACTCGACGAGCAGCGGACGCGTGCCCTGGAGCGTCGGCACGACGACGCTGCCCGGCACACCGTGGGTGCGCTCCTCGAGGAAGACCTGCGAGGGGTTGCTGACCTCCCGCAGCCCGTTGTCGGCCATTTCGAAGACGCCGACCTCGTCCGTCGAACCGAAGCGGTTCTTGGTGGCGCGCAGGATCCGGAAGGCGTGGAACCGCTCGCCCTCGAGGTAGAGCACCGCGTCGACGATGTGCTCGAGGACGCGCGGTCCGGCGACGGCGCCTTCCTTCGTCACGTGACCGACGAGGAAGATCGGGACGTCCTCTCCCTTGGCCAGGTCGAGCAGCCGCGCGGTGCATTCACGCAGCTGCGAGACGCCGCCGGCGGCCGAGCCGATGGCGTCCGAGCTCATGGTCTGGATCGAGTCGACCACCGCGAACACCGGCCGGACGCGACGGATGGCCTCGACCACCGACGCGAGGTCCGTCTCCGCGAGCAGCTGGATGCCCCGTCCGTCGATGCCGAAACGCCGGGTCCGCAGTTTCACCTGCGCCGCGGATTCCTCGCCCGACACGTAGAGCACCGTGCCGCGGTCGCGGAGCGAGGCCGACGCGTGCATCAAGAGCGAGCTCTTTCCTATGCCGGGATCACCGCCGAGCAGCACGAGCGAGCCGCGGACCACGCCTCCGCCGAGCACGCGATCGAATTCGCCGATCCCGGTCGAGATCCGCTCCTCCGCGTCCGGAGGGACCTCGTCCAAAGCGACCGGCGCTCGCGGCGCGCGCGACTCGAGCCGGCCCTTGGCGGGCGCAACGACCCGCTCCTCGACGTAGGTGTTCCACCCATCGCAGTTCGGACAACGCCCGATCCACTTCACGGAGTCGGCGCCGCACTGTTGGCAGACGAATGCGATCCTGGTGCTGGCTCGGGGCATCAGCGGAGGATATCGACGCGCGGCGACTTAGGGCGCGACGGGCTCCGGCTTGCGCTCTTCGGCTTTCTCGATCGAGAGCTTGCCGTCCTTCGGGTGGATCCGCACAGTGTCGCCCGCGTGGAAGACGCCCTGGAGGAGCATCTCGGCGAGTGGGTCCTCGATGTGCGTCTGGATCGAGCGGCCCAGCGGGCGTGCGCCGAAGTTGGCGTCGTACCCGATCGTGGCGATGTGGTCCATGGTCGCGTCCGTGACCTCGAGCGCGATCTCCTGCGAGGCGAGCTGCTTGCGCACGCGCGCGAGCTCGAGCTCGACGATCTGGCGGATCTCCGGCTTCGTGAGCGGCTGGAACACCACGGTCGCGTCGATCCGGTTGAGGA
>JALYKU010000128.1 GCA_030774595.1 Chloroflexota bacterium
GTGAACTCGAGGATGGCCGGCCCGTTCATGTAGAGGTTGGCCTCGGTGCGCACGTTGCCGCTGTTGTCGGTGGTCTCGACGAGAGGCTCGGTGCCGATCGGCTGTCGGATGCCGCCGCGCTTCACGATGAGGTTGCCCGCGCCCTTGCCGTCGGTGCCGAGCAGGAACGGCCCGAGCGTCGGCGCCTCGCGCTCGGCCGCGGTGATGAGCACAGCGCTGGCGGCATCGCCGAAGAGGGTCCGCACGCTCTTGTCCATCGGATTGATGAACTTCGAATACGTCTCGGCCATGACGAGCAGCGCGGTCGACGCAGTACCCGTCTCGATCAGGCCGCGGATCATCGCGAGTCCGTAGGGAAAGGCCGAGCAGCCGAGGTTGTAGTCGAAGGCCGCCGTGGTCGTTGGAAGACCGAGCCGCTCCTGCATGACGCACGCGGTCGTCGGGAGGAAGTAGTCGGGGCTCTGCGTGCAATAGACGAGCAGATCGACCGTAGAGCGGTCGAGGCCGGTGGCGGCGATGAGCTTCTCCGCCGCGGCGACGCCGAGGTCGGATGCGAACTCGTTGGACGCGGCGATCCGGCGCTCCCGGATCCCTGTTTTGGCGAAGATCTTCTCGGCCGACCAGTCGGGATAGAGCTTCGCGAGCTCATCGTTGGTGAGGCGGCCCTCCGGGAGGTGATGCTCGAGCGCCTGTATCGCAGCGACACGCACGGGCCGAGTTTAGGCCGGTCGGTCGCGGCCGCCGATGCCTCGCTCTACCGCTTCTTCGTACAGGTCATGCAGCCGCACCGCGCGTTGGCCGCCGCTGCTCGCGTAGGCAAAGAGCTCGGCGAGGAAGGTGCGCGTTCCCTTGCCCGGATGGCGCTCGGAGCGCGCGTCAACGTCGACGGCGGATCCGAGCGGCCGGTGGAACTCGGCGAAGCCCTCATCCGGCACGTTGAGCGCGACGCGAAGCGGATGGACGTTCACGATCTTGAGCCCGGGGGTCTCGAATGCCGCTCGCAGCGCATCGGCGTCCCAGGGCAACGCATTCCCGGAATGAACGTCGTCCTCCCAGAACACCGGGAGCCGCACCGTTCCCGCGACCGTGCGGAGCGGCGCGAGCATCGGCTGGAGGAACGCGAAGAGGTTCGAGTCGTAGCGGAAGCCGGCGTCGGCCATCTTCCGCAGCATCCGCGTGTCGTCGTAAAAGCAGTGCGAGCGGAACGAGACCGCGGCGGGCCAGAGCGCCTTGGTCGTCGCGATGACTTCGTCCACCGTCGCGCCGTGCGTGCTGCCTGGGAGGAAGTTCGGATGGACACCCACGTTGGCGCTCGAGACGACTTCGCGCATACCGAGCCGACTTAACAGGTACTCGGAGCGATGCGTGAGGAACGGCGTGAGCGGCACGCCATGCTCGTCCGCCAGCTCGTAAAGATCGCGGATCGCCCAGTCGGGCGCCCACTCGATGTCGGTGGTGAAGCAGAGCGGCGAGGTCTCGAGGGTGTACGCGCGCACCGCGTCTATCGGAGTCGGCTGGAACACGCGCGAATCCTACGGGTAGAGTGCGCGCGATGAGGCTGAGCGAGGTCGCGGCACGCGCGCCGCTTCGCATCGTGCGCGACGCGGAGTTCGATGACCTCGCGCTCCTCGGCGCCGCGACCACCGGTCGCGTGCTCGTCTACGCCGGCGACGCGCGCGCCCTCGAGCGGCTCGCGAAGACAAGCTCGGCCGGCGCGGTCGTGACCGCATCGGAGCTCGCAGGCGCGGTGCCCGCTTCGCTCGGCCTCGCGGTCGCCGACGCTCCCGAGGCGGCGTTCTACGACCTGCATCGGTGGCTTCACGCCTCGAGCGACTTCTACTGGAAGGACTTCGCGACCGTGATCCATCCCAGCGCGCGAGTGCACGAGCGCGCCTACGTCGCGCCGCAGAGCGTGCGCATCGGTGCCCGCGTCGTCGTCGAGCCGAACGCGACGATCCTCGAGCGCGTCGCGATCGGCGACGACACCGTTGTGCGAGCGGGCGCGGTCGTCGGCTCGGAGGGCTTCGAGTTCAAGGGGCCCGCGATGCGCCAGGGGCGCGCGTCCCGCGCGCGGTCGGACTATGGCCGGACCAACGTCGCCGTCCCGCACGCGGGCTCCGTGGAGATCGGCGCGCGGGTCGAGATCCAGGCC
>JALYKU010000129.1 GCA_030774595.1 Chloroflexota bacterium
GTTTCGCGGATGTAGCGATCGGTGCCGATAGCGAACGATGCGAGCCCTTCGAGCGAAAAACCGGGCTCGAACTGCGTGCCGTCGAGGTAGTGGACGCCGAGACCGGCCGCGTACCCGTGCAGCTCGCAGGCGCGCAGCAGGAGCTCGCGCGCGAGGCCGGGATCGGCCAACTGGATGGCGGGCAGCGTCCACGCGAGTGCCTCCCAGTCGCGCACGGTGATGCCGTAGCCGTTCCACGGTGCACGGCTGCGCACGAGGTAGAAATGTGCGTCGTCGAGTGCGCGGCCAGCGGCGTAGAAGTACGCGAACAGCAGGTTACGGTTGACTATCCGATCGATACCGTCGTGGCCGACGGTCTGCTCCATTCGCTGCAACGCCTCACGGGTGATCGTGAGCAGATCGCTCCATCCGCGGCGACGCATGGCGGCCACCGTGGCTTCCGCGCCGTCGCGCTCCGGGCCCGCGGCGATGAAGAAAGCGACGCTTGCGCGTTCTCCGCCTCCGATCGTCACCACGCGGTGCAGCGCGAAATGCGGGGCGACGCCATCTTCTATCTCCCGACGCGCATCGCCGTCAGTCGCGACAGCGAGTGCAGCAAAACCCGGTTGCGCGCTTCCCTCCAGCACGATCACCTGCTCGTCGCGCGGCACGGCGCGATGCGCATCGTCGGTCATGCGCGGCGACCGCACGCGAATCTGCCTATGCCCGAGCACGCCCTCCAGCGAGACGCCCACCTCCGCCGGAACCGCGCCCCGATTTTCGATCGCGATCGTGTAGACCGCGCCCGCCAGATCCGCGTCCCGCCCGTGGGGCGCGAACAGCGTTCCACGCACCACGAGCCCGTCGACCGAGCAGGTGAAGGTCGGGAGCCACGCGAGGGCGCGCTCCCACGCGAGCTCCAGCGACGCGAGCTCCCGGACCACGCCGTTTACACGAAGGACCGGACGAAGGAGCGGCGGACCCTTTGCATCGAGAAAGGCGGCCGACCCCGCAAACTCCAGCGCCGCACGCGCGCCCCGGTGCAGAACGCCCAAGGCGTACAGCGACCCATCGGCGGGGTGGATGCATGGTAGCGCCACCCAATGGTTGCCGGTCACCTGCCATGGCATCGCGGGAGTGGGCGTCTGTTTCAAGGCGGAGCTCGGGGGGGAGAGAGCGGTGCGCGCGGTGCGCCCGTGAAAGGCTGGCGGCTATGCACAAACATCATCGCGCCGGTGGTTCGGGGCAATGCACCCGAATGCGCGGCGTCCTGAACGATGCGGCTGTCGGTTGACAACCGGTCGCGCGCCGTGACAGTCTCCATCGGCCCGCGCGCGCCGCGCGACCACCTCATCTCGCGCCCCGAGCCTCCTCGCGTGTCACTCAGCATTTCGCGCTTGCCAGCGCGCTCCATCTCGCTCGCCTTCGTCGTGGTGTTGGCCAGCGCACTCCCACAACGTGCGGCAGCGCAATCCGCCATCGGCTACGGGGAGGACGCGACCGCGGCGCCCGTCGGCTCGCTCCGGCTCCGCATCTCGAACGAGTGGCGACGGTCGAGCTCGTCCGGCTCGGTCACCGATAGCACGTACGATACGGACCTTCAGGTGCGCCTCGCCACGCTCACGCTGGAAGCCGGATTGCTCAAGCGGTTCTCGATTGGCCTGAGCGCCCCGTGGGTGACCACGAAGGCGCTCACCTTCGCGTCGTCGCGGCACGCGCAGGGAATGATTCTGGATACGCTGTACGACAGATCGCACACGGGATGGGGAAATCTCGAGGCGTGGGGAAAGCTCGTCTGGCTCGGCGATCCCGGACAGCAAGCACGGTTGCACCTCGATCGGGGAGTTCACGTGCGGAGCGCGATCGTCGCCGGCGCACTGCTGGGCACCGGAACGTTGGACGACCCGACGGATCCCTTCGACGTGGGCACGAGCGACCGCGCACGCGCACTCGCGGTGCATTCGGCAACGGACCTGACGATCGGCCGGCGCTTCTTTGGCTCGTTCGTCGCACGCTACGAGAAGCCGATGTCGGACCGGCTCACCGTCGCGGTGCGACCGGCGGACCAACCGTTCACGAGAAACGTCGTCCCGTTTACCGCGAGCCGATCTCTCGGCACCCGGTACGAGCTCGAGCTCACGCCGCGCCTTCAACTGGGAAAGTTTTTCGGGGCCGGCATTCAATACCGCTACCACCACGGTGGGCAGGACAGCTATGAAGGCACATTCACGACGACGCAGAACGGCAATGCAGTGACGTTCGACGCCTCAACGTTGAATGCGGGAACTGCCATCACCGAGCATCGCGCCGGATTCGGCGCCGTCTACTCGGCGATCGAGGCATACACGGAGGGCCGGTCGCGCTTTCCCATCGAGATCATATTCGAGCACTCGAACGTGATCTCGGTCTCGGGCGGCCGTCCGAAGGATTCCCGGACGAGCATCGCGCTGCGCCTGTTCTACAGGATCTCGGGATCGGAGTTTCGGCCTCGCGCCGCCGCACCGGCCGCGGCTACACCTTAACGCTTTCGAGCGAGCGTGCGCGGAGGATGAGTGGGTGCAGGAGCAGGGGTGGATGCCGCATCGAGA
>JALYKU010000130.1 GCA_030774595.1 Chloroflexota bacterium
CGGAACCTCCTGAGAAACCCAGGCCACAGCATTATTTTCACAGAGCGAACACGGCACCAGTCGCCTCCCAAACGAAGTACGCGCTATCGACGCCAACGGGCAGTCGAGATTGAGGACGTACGCAGGACATCAACTTCACGCTAGCTAGCCTAGTGGACGAACAGGCGAACAAAGATTACGCAGCGTCACCAAGGCGGACGCCACGCCCCCCGTGCGCGGCCAGCTGACCGAGGGCCTGGACGTCGTGCTCGCGATCAAGGTGGGCGACAAGATGAAGACGGGTCACGATCAAGTAGCCTCGGCCGCCGGGCGATCGATGGACCGGGCGCCAGGGAACGCGCCAACTTGTCCCGAAGGGTCCTGCGTCTCAAAGTTGATGGGTGTCCCGACATGAGCTGATCGGCGTCGCGTGGGTCGGCGTCGCGTGCGGCGCCCTCGCGGTCGCGATGGGCCTCTGGTATGGCTCGCCGGCCGCGATCCTCACGGGGATCGCGCTCGTCTCGGCGATGGCGCTCCCGGCAGACGAGCGGCGCGTTCGCTCGCGGATCCCGCTGTTCAACAGCACGCGTGCGGCGGTCGCAGGCGGTGCCTGGGCCGTGCTCATCGGAGGGACGCTGCTTTGCGTGGCAGTCCTCGCGGTGCGTCCGGCCGCGCCGCGCGATGCGCGCGCGTTCGTCCAGGGCTTGCCCAGCTACTACATCCAGCCGTCGAACGGCCCTGCCAGCTCTCCGTTCCCACAGATCGTGCTGAGCGTGTCAGCGACACCCGCGCCGATGGTGGCGCCGGCAGCCACCGCCACTCCGGCACCGGCCGCCGCGCCGGCGCCTGCACCTGTCCGGATGATCGGTCCCTTGCGGGCGGTCGACCTCGGGGAGCTCGGTGTCACCGCGACCCAGGCGCCCCGGCCGACCGTGGCGCCGCTTGCGGCAACGGCCGCACCTACGGCGGGCGCAGCGCCCGGTGGCACGGGGTCGCCGACGCCGCGCCCGACGCCGATCGTCACGCCCTCGCCGACGCCCCTACCGACGCCGACTCCAGCGCCTAGTCCGGTCCCGACCGCGACCCCGCCGCCCACGGGTACGCCCGCGCCGACAAAGACGCCAGGGCGCCCACTCCAACGAAAGACACCGGCGCCCACGCCAAGTCCGACGCCGCGAAGTGGCGCGCTGCACACGACGGTCTCGGCCGCGATCGATTCGGCGGCGACGGTCCTGCCTCAGCGCACTACCGCTCGGTCAGAGCAACGGGCAGCGGCTCGCGCGTGATCGGCGCGATGGCCGAGTCCGTCGTACCACCCTCACCTCGCGAGCCGCTCGCACGATCGCCTTTTCAGCGTCGGTCAGTTTGGCCATGCGCCCTGTCCCTCTCCGGCGCTCATCGCGTGCCCGCGGCTACGGCGCGTCCCCGACGCGGCGCGGAACCATACGCGCCGCGGCGGGTGCGTCCCGAAAGGAAATGGGATGGGCTACTTGGTGACCTCGATCGGACGCGCCGGCCCCTGGAGGTTCGCGGGGAACTGCCGCACGAGCGGGTCGTCGATCGGCACGAGCTGGCCGGCGCCGATGCTCCGGCCCTTCGCGCGAAAGGCCACCGTCGCCTGCGCGGCCTCAGCGAGCGGAGGCGACGGCGGGTACTTATTTGCTTGTTCGGCTCGCTTCCCGGCGGCGTGCACCTCCCGCGCGAGCGGCGCGTCGGCCATTGGCCTAGGTGCTCCGGCGTGCTACAAATCGGATTGGTGACTCACAACGTCGGAAATTCGCTTCCGAAGGGCCCGGACTGCTTCGGGCTGACCTGCTGGTGTCTCGAGGCTGCCGCCCCGGCCTGACCGGGGGCGCAGCCGATCCGCTTTCCCCGCGACCTCATGAATCGAAGGAGACACCTTATGTCCGGCTATGCCCATCCCCAGGCTCTCGTCGAGACCGACCGGCTCGCCGAGCGAGCCTCCGATACGAACGTGCGCGCGCTTCAGGTCGGCGCCGACACGGCCGCGGGGGCCGGTCAGTGAGCCTTCTCGAGCACATCCGCGCGCAGAACGACCGCTACCGCGGTTTCTTCGACCGGAGCAAGCTCGCCCTCCCGCCCGCGCGGCGCTGGGCGATCCTCGCGTGCATGGACGCACGGATCACGGTCGAGGACGCCGCCGGGCTCGTCACCGGCGACGCGCACATCATCCGGAACGCCGGCGGCCTCGTCACGGAGGACGCCATCCGGAGCTTCGTGATCTCCACGCACCTGCTCGGAACGAACGAGTTCGCGATCATCGAGCACACCGGCTGCGGGATGCTCACATTCGAGGAGGAGCCAGTCCGGAAGCTCATCGCGGAGAAAACGGGCGCGGATACCTCCGGGCTGGGGCTTTCCCCGTTCCGCGACCTCGAGCTGAACCTCGCGACGCAGGTCGCGACGCTCGCCGGCTCCCCGTACCTCCCCTCGGGCATCCCGGTCACCGGCTTCGTCTACGAGGTGGAGACCGGCCGCCTCCGCGAGACGGCGCGCGCGACGACGGGCGAGGCCGGCGCCGCGGCGTAACCCGGGTGGCGCGGGCGGGCATGCCGTCCGCCCGCGCCGCATCATTCGCGCGTGGGCGCTCGAGCGCGCGTTCGAAGCGCCGAAGCAGCGCCGGGGGGTCTCTCACCCGACCGGCGGGTAAGGTCGGCCTGCTCCTCCCCGTTCACTTGGGACGCGTGTTTGCCGACGGCAAGACGTCAGCGGAGACGTGCGCTCCCTGTCCGAGCACCTGGTACCCGATGTACATGCCGCCGCTGTTCGCGTAGTGCGTCTGGGGGATCTCGGTCACCGCTCCTCCATCGTCGCGACGCGCTTCCCGGCCGCGTACACCTCCCGCACGAGCGGCGCGCCGAGCTCGTAGGTGAGATCCCGCTCGTCGTCCGTCTCGAGGATGACGATGTCCGCGCGCCGCCCCTCCACCAGCGCCCCCGTCCGAGTGCCGCGACCGAGAGCGTGCGCGGCATTGATCGTCGCCGCGACGATGGCCTCGTGCGGAGTGAGGCCGCAGAGGTTCACGCCCAGCACGATCGCGGCGGGCATGCCGACCACGGGCGAGGTGCCGGGGTTGTGATCCGTGCCGAGCGCGACCGGCACGCGCGCGGCGATGAACCGTCGCGCATCCGGAGCGTCGTAGTGCGTGAAGAAGGCGCTCCCGGGGAGCAGCACGGCCACGGTGCGCTCCGCGCGGGCGAGCGCGCGCAGGCCATCCGCCGACACGTGCGCGAGGTGGTCCGCGGAGCGCGCGTCATGGCGCGCGGCGAACGCGGCCGCGCCCGTATCGCCGAACTGATCCGCGTGCAGCGTGAGCGCGAGGCCCGCCTTTCGCGCGGCCGTGACGAGCGGCCGGACCTCTTCGGTGGAGAACAGCTCCGCGTCGACGAACGCGTCGACCGCTTCGGCGAGGCGCTCGCCCGCCACGGTCTCGAGCACGGCCTCCACCTCTTGCAGAAAGCCGCGGCGGTCGCCACTGCGGCTCGCCGGCAGCGCGTGCGCGGCGAGGTATGTCACAGCGATGTCGATGGCCGATCCACCGCGCAGCCGCGCGATGAGCCGAAGCTGGCGCAGCTCCTCGTCGGCGAGCAGGCCGTATCCGCTCTTCACCTCGATCGTCGTCGTGCCGAGCGACACGGCGTCGCTCAACCGGCGCCGCATGAGCGCCAAGAGAATCGCGTCGTCGGCCTCCGTCGTCGCGCGCACCGTCGAGTGGATGCCCCCGCCGGCCTCCAGCGTGGCGAGATAGTCCGTGCCGCTGCGGCGCGCGACGAATTCGTCCCAGCGCTCCCCGGCGTAGCACAGGTGCGTGTGCGGGTCCACGAAGCCCGGCATCACGACGCGACCCCCGGCCTGCCGCTCCACGATGCCCGGACCAAGCTGCAGCCGCTCCCAGCTCCGGCCGTGCCCCGTCGCGGCGATCTCGTCGCCGCGGGCCGCGATCCAGCCGTCCTCGACGGCTCCGACGTTGCCGGCGGCCGGCCCGACGCGAGCGCGCTCGCCACGGAGCGGCGCGCACGTCAGAAGGCGCGCGCCCCGGATGAGGAGATCGACCGCGGTCACTCGAGGAAACGCGTCTCGATGATGCGGTCGCGTGCGAAGCCCTCGAGCCGCAGCGCGCTCGCGGTCACGTCGAGCGCGGCGTCGAGCGGGAGGAGACCGATGAGCTCGCCGCGCAGCACGTCCACACCGGCCGTGCGCGCCCGCGTCTCGACCTCGCGCCACACGGTGGCGAGCGAGGTCACGGTGTGATCGAGAAGGTTCATCGACACCTGCGCCCGTGGAGGATCGGTGAGCTCGAGCCCCAGCGCCTGGACGGCTGGCAGGCCACCGGAGGACTCGCGGATCTGCTTCGCGATACGCTTCGCGATGGCGACGTCGGCGGTGTCGAGCTCGATGTTGAACGCGATGAGCGGCGGACGTGCGCCGACGACCACCGCGCCCGCGGTCGGATGGAGCCGCGCGGGGCCGGCGTCAGGCGCGTGTGTGGTGGCCATGAGGGCCGCGAGTCCCTCGTACTGCGGCCTGCGGATATCCGGTAGCCGGACGCGTTCGGGGCGCCGCGCTGCCTTCGCGTAGAAGTAGACCGGGATCTCGTGGCGGAGCGCGATCGACTTCCCCACGCGGTGCGCGAGCTCCACGCAGTCCTCCATCGTCGTGCCCGCCAGCGGCACGAACGGGATGACGTCGACCGCGCCGAGCCGCGGATGCGCTCCCGCGTGCGTACTCACGTCGATGTCGCGGAAGGCCGCGTCGACGAGCGCGTGCACGGCGGCTTCGACCTCGCCGAGCTCCCCGGCGAACGTGAACACGGAGCGGTTGTGGTCGACATCGCTCGTGCGGTCGAGGAGCCGCACGCCGGCAACGGCGGTGATCGCGGCGGCGAGGCGGTCGACGACGTCGGCGCGCCGCCCCTCGCTGACGTTGGGGACGCACTCGACCAGACGCGTCAAAGGCGTCGTCGGTACCGCGCCGGCCCCTCGAGGTCACCCAGTCGATCGAGGACCGCCAGGCCGGCGTCCAGCTCGCGACCGTCGCCGACGAGCAGCGCGTCCTCGCAGCGCGCCCGTGCGGCGTACGCCGCCATGCCCGTCCGTTCGAAGATCGTCGCCGCGCGCTCGACCTCCTCGGGGTCGTCGAGGGCGATGCCGAGCGCGCGCCGCGCCTGCGCCTCCAGTGACGCGAAGCCGAGCTCCGCCGCGCGCGCGATCACCGGACGCAGCACGTTCACGTCGAGGATGCAGCCGCCATGGGCATAGCGGGCCACGGCCTGTTCGTCGAGGTCGGCGGAGAAGCCGACGCGCGGCCCCATCTCGAAGCCGTCGCCCGCAGCGCGCGCGGTCCGCTCGCCACACAGGATCGCCCAGGGCTCGGCGGCCTGCTGCGGCCGCGCCGCGACATTCACCGCGTCGCCGGTGACCAGGAAGTCGGCGAAGAGGACAGTGACGAGGCGGCGTTCCTCGGGCACGCGCCGATTGTGGAGCGCTGCCGCTGGCGGTGTGGAGCGCCGCGGCCGGCGGCGCGCGGGCTAGTGGGTCGTGAGCGCCTGGTGGGTATGAGCCTCCGCGTCGCGGATGCGCCTCGTGAGGACCGGCAGGAGCGCGAGCGCGATCCTGGGGTGGCTCTCGAGGATCCCGCGAAAGTGCCATCGCATGAGCCCGAGGCAGGTTGTCGGCTCGACCGCGCGCACGGTGGCGGAGCGTGGGAACTCGTCCAGCAGCGCCATCTCGCCGAACACCTCCCCGGGGCCCATCTCGTGGATCCGCTCGGGGTTGCCGTCGTTGTCCCTGATCACCTCGACCTTCCCGGACCGGATGATGAATGCGCCCACGCCGGTATCGCCCTGGCGGACGATGTCCTGTCCCGGCGCGTACGTCTGCTCGACCGCGGCATTCGCGACCGCTCGCAGCGAGCGGTCGTCCACCTTCTCGAAGAGTCGGACGTGCTTGAGGAAGTCGATGTTCGGGTCGGCCATCCGACGGGATGCTAGCGGCCCACGGTGTGGCGGGCAAAAGAGGAGCCGATAGGCTTCGGCGTCATGGCCATTCGGGTGGACGTCGCGCGCGACATCGCGGTATGCGCGAGCACTGTTCCGATCCAAGAGGAGGTCTGGAGTGGTGACGTCGTCGTCCCGCCCCAGCTCCTGCTCGCGGTCGTCCACAACGGCGGCTTTGTCGCCGTGGGCCACGTGGACGGCGACCCGGCGCCCGCTGGATTCGTATTCGGCCTGTTGGGGATCTACGACTATCACTTCAGGCATCACTCGCACATGCTCGCGGTCCGCGCTCCGCATCGTGGCTCTGGGCTGGCGGTCGCGTTGAAGGAGGCCCAGCGGGATCACTGCCTCGACCAGGGGATCGAGGTGATGGCTTGGACCATGGACCCGCTCGAAGCACTGAACGCCCGCTTCAACTTCGCGAAGCTCGGGACCTACGGGCGCGAGTATCACCGCGACTTCTACGGCGCCATGCCCGACAAGCTGAACGCTGGCCTACCTTCGGATCGCCTGTATGTCGAATGGCCGATCGGCGCGGAGCGGACCTACAGGAGGTTGCGCGGCGACGACGTCCCCGCCGCGCTCGAGGATGCGGAGCGAGAGGGCATCAGCTATGTCCTGCGCGCGCACGATGGCCGCCCGGTCGGCCGCGACATCGCGGGCGGCGAGTCGCACCTGCTCCTCGAGATCCCGCACGACCTCCAGGCGTTGAAGGCGCGCGATCCCGCGCTCGCTTTGGCGTGGCGCCAGGCCGCGCGGGTGGCATTCGAGTCCGCCTTCGCCACGGGATATGCCGCGGTCGAATTCCTGCGAGGCGGCGATGGCCGAGGCGCGTATCTCCTGGTGCCGCAGCCGCGACGAACGTCGGACGAGCGGGCGCCGGAGACCGCGGCCACGATCCACGGGGATGAGGCGCCGACTTGAGATCCGCAGAGTCGGTACCGGCGACCGCGACCGGCACAGCAGACCTGGGACTCAAGTGAGGATCGAACGCGTCGAGCTGTTCCGCGTGCGCCTCCCGCTCAAACGCGCGTACGAGACGAGTGGGTCGCGGGAGACGCACCAGACGCGCGTGATCGCGCGCGTCGAGAGCGAGGGCGCTGTCGGCTGGGGTGAGAGCGTCTCCCCCGAGCTGCCCTGGTACTCGGGGGAGACGCCCTGGACCGTGTGGCACGCGCTCGAGCGCATCCTCATCCCGCACCTCCTCGGACGGCGTCTTGATGCGCCGGACGATGCCGACCGCGAACTCGCGTGGGTCCGCGAGCACCGCATGGCCAAGGCCACGATCGAGATGGCCGTGTGGGACCTCTTCGCGAAGCGCGACGGCGTGCCGCTCGCGCGGCTCCTGGGCGGCACGCGACAGCGGATCGAATGCGGCGTCGCGATCGGCATCCAGCCGTCGATCGCGGAGCTCCTCGGCATCATCGATCGTGAGGTCGCGAGCGGCTACAGGCGCGTCAAGGTGAAGATCAAGCCCGGCTGGGACCGCGACGTGGCACGGGCGATCCGCGAGCGGTATCCGGAGCTGCGGTTCATGCTGGATGCGAACTCGGCGTACGGCCTCGCCGATACGCCGCTCTTCCAGGAGCTCGACCGGTACCGCCCGATGATGATCGAGCAGCCACTCGCGTTCGACGACATCGTGGACCACGTGGCGCTGCAGCGGCAGATCGCGACCCCGATCTGCCTCGACGAGTCGATCCACTCCGCCGACGACGCGCGCAAGGCGATCCAGATCGGCGCGACCCGCATCGTGAACATCAAGGCCGGACGGGTCGGTGGGCTGGCGAGCGCGAAACGCGTCCATGATGTCTGCGCGCGAGCGGGGATCCCGGTCTGGTGCGGCGGCATGCTCGAGATGGGCATCGGCCGCGCGCACAACGTCCACCTTTCGTCGCTTCCCAACTTCACGCTGCCCGGGGACGTCTCCGCGTCGGCGCGCTACTTCGAGACCGAGATCATCGCGGAGCCGTTCACCGTCGACGCTGACGGGACCATGGCCGTGCCCGGTGGGCCGGGCATCGGCGTGACGGTGCTCGAGAGCAGGATCCGCGAGCTCGCCGAAGAGGCCAAAGAGTTGCGCGCGTAGTCTCGCGCTTCGAGGAACGCCGGCCGCGACCTGGTCATCGTGACGCAGGTCGCCGCTAGCTGGAGGCGGCGCGCTCCGCGGCCGGTCGCTGCTCGGTTGCGGGCTCGGCCGGCCAGACCACGACCTCGTCGATGACCGTCCCGAAGGCGTCCACGAGGCGCACGTAATCTCCGCGCTCCAGGAGGAAACGGGCCGCCCCTTCAGGGCCGGCCACGTACACGTGCTTCCGTCCGGGCGCGAGGTCGTCAGCGAGCGGATGGAGCGCCGCCCGCATGCGGGAGCCCGAGTGGATCCGGAAGACCTCGCTCGCGCGCACGAACGCGGGGGATCCCCACGTGTACAGCCAATCCCATTCCACCGGCTTCGCGATCTCCTTCTGCCAGAGCGCGCGAAGGCGCTGCACGCGCCAGTTCGCGAGGTCGGCGTTCAGCTGTGCCTGGACCTCGATCCACTCGGCGTTCGCGTCCTCCCGCTTCGCGCCGGGAGGTGCGGTCCGCACCATGAGGATGCGCGCCTTGTTCGCTTCGACCGGCTTGAAATCAGCCACGATGGCCGAGGATATCGGAGCATCTAGCATGCCGCTGGATCGCGGCGACCACGTGGCATGGAGGGACGCTTTGGGGGAGCACACCCGCGCGCTGATCGCGGAGGCCGCGGGCACCTTCATGTTCTTCGTCATCGGCGCGGGCTCGATCGTGGCGCAGGTCGTCGCGGGGTCGGCCTCCACCGGCCTTCTCGCCGTCTCGCTGGCGCACGGCCTCGCGCTCTCGGTCGCGGTGTCGGCGCTCGGCGCGATCTCCGGGGGGCACTTCAACCCCGCGGTGACGTTCGGCCTGGCGGTCGCCGCCAAGCATCAGTGGGAGCGCGTGCCAACGTATTGGGCCGCGCAGCTAGTGGGAGCCCTTGCCGCGGGCTATTCGCTGAAGCTCTTCTTCGATTTCGCGCCCGCGGCCGCGGACGCCACGCACCTCGGCACGCCCACGGTCGCGGCCAGCCTCGCCCCCGGCACCGCGATCTTCGTCGAAGCGATCCTCACGGTCTTCCTCCTCTGGGCCGTATTCGGTACCGCGGTCTCGCCGAACGCGCCGCGCATCGCCGGCTTCGGTATCGGCCTCACCGTGGCCGCGGACATCCTCGTCGGCGGCCCTCTTACCGGCGCGGCCATGAACCCGGCGCGCTGGTTCGGCCCAGCGGTCGCGGCACAGTTCATCGCGAGCAACTGGTACGTGTACTGGGTCGGTCCGCTGGTCGGCGGCGGGCTCGCGGGCCTTTCCTACCGGTACGTGTTCGGCGCGGCCGGGGAGCGCGAGCCGATCAGCCTGCCGGGCGCCACCCCCGCCGAGGAGCCGCCCGCGGCGTCGCAGCGGGGCGAGAAGGTGCCGTAGTGGACGCCGTGCGCGGCGGACGCGCGCGCTGGTACGCGCCTTGCGACGGTTCGCCGCGATGATGGACGACCCGCGCGGCAGGGACGCGCGCTCCGACGAGCCTTTCATGGAGCCGACCGAGACCGATCCCGCCGCCGGGCCGGAGGATGCGGAGACGTACTCCCCGCCGACCGATCCCGTCGTGACGACGGACGAGCATGGGGATGCGCAGGTCCTGGGTGGCTTCGGCGCGACGTCCATGGATGAGCCGGCGGTCGCGCCCTCGCAAACGGGCGGCCCGGCCGACTCCGCGCTCGAGGACGCGATCCGCCGCGAGCTTCGGCGCGATGCCGCCACCGCCGATCTCCCGATCGAGATCGAGGTCATCGACGGCGTCGCGCATCTGCGCGGCGAGGTCAGCGACATGGTCGACGGCGACAACGCCGCCGAAGTGGCCGGCCGGGTCCCCGGTGTGCTCGAGGTGGTCGAGGAGCTGGACGTGACGGGGCTGTAACGTCATGAGGGCCTTCGGCCCCTCAGACCCCGAAGCCCAAAGAAACGGACGCGAGCGGGGGCCTCAGATCGCCAACCAAACGCGATCAACGCTCGCGCTACGAGACGGACAGACCCACCGCATGGAACTCGTCACAAGCTTTCGATCAGCGCCCCAAAGGGCTCTATCGGCCCGGGAGATATCCCAAGAACAGCGCTTCCGCCAAGCACGATCGCTCGAGCTCGCCGAGATCCACGCTCTCGTCCTCGGAGTGCGCGTTCGAGCTCGGGTCTCCCGCGCCGGTGAGCAGCAGCGCGGCCTCCGGGAAGGCGTTGGCGAACGCGAACACGAACGGGATCGAGCCGCCGACGCCGATGTCGCGCGAGGGAATGCCCCAGGCCTCGGCGAACGCACGGCGCATCGCATCGAACGCCCGACCTTCGGCGCGCACGCGGAACGGCTCGCCCGCGCCAAGGTCTTCGATGCGCACCTCGGCTCCCCACGGCACGTGCAAGCGGAGATGCGCGTGCAGCGCCTCCCTTGCGGCCGCCGCGTCCTGCCCCGGAGGGATCCGCATGCTCACCTTCGCGCGCGCGGAGGGCACGAGCTGGTTGGGCGATTCGCGCACGCTCGGCGCATCGATCCCTAGGATCGAGATCGCCGGTTTGGTCCAGAGGCGCTCGGTCAGGCCGCCGTCGCCGACGAGCCGCACCCCGGGGCGCATCCCGGTCCAGCCGCGCAGCTCCTCCTCCGTCAGATCGAGCGGGTCGGCCGGCCCGGACGCCAGGCCCGGTACGGCGACCGCGCCGCCGTCGTCGTGGAGCGTCGCGAGCGTCTTCGCCAGGACTGTCAGGGCGTCGGGCACCGGGCCCCCGTATTCGCCGCTGTGGACGGCGTGGTCCAGTGTCCGAACCTCGATCACGCACGCGACAACGCCCCGCAGTGAGGTCGTGAGCGCGGGCTGACCGACGCGCCAGTTGCCGGAGTCGGCGAGTACGACCGCGTCCGCGCGAAGGCGGTCCCCGTGGCGCTCGAGGAATGGCCCGAGGTGCGGCGAGCCCGCCTCCTCCTCGCCCTCGACGAATACGGTGACACCCACCGGCGGCCGGCCCTCCCACGCGCGGATCGCAGCCGCGTGCATGACCACACCGCACTTGTCGTCCGACGAGCCGCGCCCGAACAGCCTGCCGTCGTGCCGGACCGGCTCGAACGGCTCCGAGTGCCACAACTCCACAGGACCGGTCGGCTGCACGTCGTGATGCGCGTACAGGAGGACCGTCGGCGCGCCCGGCGGCCCCGCGACGTGCGCGCGCACCGCCGGTGGCGCATCCGCGACCTCGAGCAGCTCCGTCTGTGCGCCGGCCGCGACGAACAACTCGACGGTCGTCTCCGCGGAATGTCGGACCTCGGCCGGGTCATAGCCCGCATGGCTGACCGACGGGATGCGGATCAAACGCTCGAGGTCCCGCTCAACCTCCGGCATCAGCGAGCGCACGCTTTCACGGAGCCGCGCAGCGACCGGCGATTCCACGCCGTAAAGCTACCTGAACGTGGCGGCATTGTTTCGCGCCGTTTTGCTCCGGCCTATTCGCGAGCTTCGCGCGCCTGGACGGCACCGCACGTGCATCCGCTGGGGCGAATACGCGATGGGAGAAGTGCACCGTATGGAGACGATCGAGAAGCGCATCACCGTGGACGTCCCGGTGCGGGCCGTGTACGACCAGTGGACGCAGTTTGAGGACTTTCCTCAGTTCATGGAGGGAGTGAAGGAGGTCCGCCAACAGGGCGACAAGCGCCTTCACTGGGTCACGGACGTCGGCGGCAAGCGCCAGGAATTCGACGCCGACATCATCGAACAGCTCCCCGACCAGGTGATCGCCTGGGAGAGCACGGTCGGCGTCAAGCAGGCTGGCCGCGTCGTCTTCACGCCCGACGCACAGGGCACGCGCATCACGCTGCGGATGGCGTACGAGCCGCGCGACGCCATGGAGAGCGTCGGCAGCAGGCTGGGTATCCTCGACCGCCAGGTGCAGGGCGACCTCGAGCGGTTCAAGCGCTTCATGGAGGAGCGCCGCACCCCGACGGGCGCGTGGCGCGGCCGCATCGAAGAGGGCCAGGTGATATCCGAGCGGGAGACGAGCGGCCCGCGGTAACGCTCCGCTACGGCGACACGCACGAGCACCCCGCCGAGCCGATCGACGGGGTGCTCGTGTTCCGTGCTACTTCAGGCCGGTGGGGAGATACGCAGGACACGGGGCGTGATCCCCTGCCGATGAACGCCGTGCAGCCTTGCGGTGAGCCGGAATGACGCAGGTGACGTACGTGCGGCCCGCGGTAAGGGTATCCGGCTGGCGCGACATCGACACCGGTCAGGCGCTCGCCGAGGTGTTCCGCCGCTTCCTGCGGGCGTACGGTCCGGCGACGCACCGCGATTTCGCGCAGTGGTTCGACGTCACGCCCGCCGGCGTCGAACACGTTCATCGGCGGGTGAGCCACCCGGGATTCGAACCCGGAACCAAGGGCTTAAAAGGCCCCTGCTCTGCCGTTGAGCTAGTGGCCCGAGCACACAGAGTCTATGCCGCGCCCGGCTCGAGTCCCTTCGCGATGAACGCGATCAACGCCTCGAGCGCGTCCTCGCCGTAGGGCGCGAAGAACATCCCGCGCGAGTGCTCGCTTCCTCCGAAGAGCAGCAGCGTCTTCGGTACCCGCAGCGCGGCGAAGCTGCGCAGAACGTGGGGGGTCGCTCCGCTGCTGTCGTCGCTCGCGCACAGGTACAGCGTTCGCCCCGCCACGCGCCTGCTCATGTCGTCGGAGACGGCGACGACCGGCGCGGATACCGAGACGACGCACTCGGCGTCGCCCGCGAAGCTCGACGCGAGCGCGGCGTGGCCGCCCATGGAGCATCCCACCAGCGCGATCTCGCCCACACCGCGCTCTCGCAGGAAGTCCTTCGCGGCCCCGAGGTCGGTGACCGGCGACCACGGCGCCGGCGGGGCGAACTCGTCCGTCGTCCCGGTCGAGCCGTCGTAGCCGCGCAGGTTGACCGCGAGCGCGGGCACGCCGCGCGCGGCGAGACGCGGCGCGATCTCGCGCCAGCCGGCGGCATCCCAGTTCTGTCCGTGGCACAGCACGGCCGCGCGCTGCGCCGGAAGCTCCCCGTAAAGATCCGCCTGGAGCATCTCGTCGCCGCTGCGCAGGGTCACGGCGAGACGCGGAAGGGGCACGCTTATGGGACGGGATCGAGGAGCGAGCGGCCGTCCAGGAATGCCACGATGTTCTCCGCCGCGCGCAGCGCCATCCGCGTGCGCGTCCCTTCCGACGCTGAGGCGATGTGCGGCAGGAGCACGACATTCTCGAGCGCGAGCAGGCTCGGTTCCACGTCCGGCTCGCGCTCGAACACGTCGAGGCCGGCACCGGCGATGACGTTGTCGCGCAGAGCGTCGGCGAGCGCGCGCTCGTCGACGACGGGCCCGCGCGAGGTGTTCACGAGGATCGCGCTTCTCTTCATCTTGCGAAGTGCCGCGGCGTCGATGAGGTGACGCGTCTCCGCCAGGAGGGGCACGTGCAGCGACACGAAATCCGACCGGGCGAGCAGCTCATCCATGCTGACGTACGTGGCCCCGAACTCGCGCTCGGCGTCCTCGTTCCGGCGGGCGTCCGCGTACAGGATCGTCATCGCGAACCCCGCGGCGCGCCGCGCCACGGCCCCGCCGATCCGGCCCATGCCGACGATGCCGAGCGTCGCCTGGTGGATGTCGTGGCCGAGGAAGAGGAACGGCGTCCAACCGCGGTACTTCCCGGCGCGCAGGTACCGCTCCGCCTCGCCCAAGCGCCGGGCCGCCGCGAGCAGCAGCGCGAACGCGCCGTCGGCGGTCGTCTCGTCGAGGATCCCTGGCGCATAGGTCACCGGGATGCCGCGTGCCTTCGCCGCCGCGACGTCGATGTTGTCGAAGCCGGTCCCCATCGTCGCGATCATCCGGACCCGGCGCGCGCCGGCGATCGCGGCGCCGTCGAGCGGGTTGGCGGGCAGGGTGAAGACGATGTCCGCATCGCGCACGAGACCCGCGACCTCGTCCGCGGTGGGCACCGGCGGCTCCTCGGGCCCGACGACCAGCTGCGCGCGGGGACGCAGCAGCTCGAGCGCCTCGTCGGGGACCGGGCGCGTGACGACGACCGTCGGGCGCTCAGGCATGCACGGCAGGATACGACCAACGAGGGGCCCTTCGACCCCAGAGACCCCGAGCCTGAAGACCGGAGCCGCGCGGGGGCTCCGGATCATCGTCGATCAGGCGTTGACGCTCGCGGCTGACGGGTACTCGCCGGTGGAACGTGAACAGACTCGCGACGGGGCCAAACAAGGGCCGCTTAGCGGACGGACTCCCGCTCGGAACGCTCCGAGCCCGGCATGCGTTTGCCGATCTCGTCCCTGACGCTGCGGCTGGCCGACGCGTACTGCGTCGCGGCCTCGTTCAGCTTGCGGAAGGCGACCGGTATGTTCACACCCCAGCCCACCCCGAGGACGCGGTCCGTGAAGACATGGTCGCCGGCGGGATCCCAGTACGTGGACCGCAGGCGCTCGAGGGTCGGCACGCGGAAGTCGTACGGCACGACGCCGAGGGCCTTGCCGTGCCACGTGCGCTGCGGCGGCGGCTTGCGCAGCTCCTGGTAGATGGCAGCGAACAGCGAGATCCAGAAGGCCGAGCGGATGAGCTTCAACAGGTCATTCATGGACAGGGCGCCGGAGCAGGAGTGGTGCCAGGTTTCGCGGTGGGCACACCGGCCGCGCACTGCGGGCAGCTCTCCGGCGGGAATGTCGGGATCGCGATCCGCCAGAGCGCGACGAGGGGAATGTCACCGAGCGGCGCCTGGGAGCCCGAACGGTCGACGAGGACGGCCGCGCCCGCGACGCGGGCGCCCTCCGCGCGGACCGCGTCGATCGTTTCCCGCATGGACCCGCCGGTCGTCATGATGTCGTCGACGACGAGGACCGTCTCGTCCCGCGCGAGGTGGAAGCCCCGCCGGAACCGCCGGCCGCGTCCGTCGTCGGCGCGCTCCGCGTATACGGCCCGCAGCCTCATCTGCCGTGCGACCTCGTGGGCCAGGATGATGCCGCCCGTGGTCGGCCCGGCGACGGTCCGCATGCCGAGCGGCCGGACGGCCGCCACGATCGCGGCGCACAGCCGCTCGGTGCGCGCCGGCCATTGCAGCACCTGGAACTTCTCGAGGTAGCGCTGGGAATGAGCTCCGGACGAAAGGATGAAGTGGCCGTCCGCCAACGCGCCGGACTCGCGGAAGATCGCCTCGACCTCGGCGGGGTCCATGGCCACGCGCGCAGAGTATCTTGCGGTGATCCGATGAAGATCCACGACGTCTCGCTGGTGATGCGGCCGGACATGCCGACATGGAAGAACGAGCCCGGGCCGAAGGTCGAACCGCTGCGACGGCTGGCCAGGGGAGATGGCGCGAACGTCTCACTGCTGTCCTTCGGCAACCACACGGGAACGCACGTCGATCCGCCCGTGCACTTCATCGACGGGGCCAACACCGTCGATAAGCTTCCCCTCGACGCGCTCGTGGGGTCATGCCGCGTCGTGGGATACGACGGGGACGCGCACATCTCGGCCGAGTGGCTCGAGGGCGCGGGGATCGGCGGCGCGACGGAGCGGCTGCTGTTCAAGACCCGGAACAGCGAACTCTGGAGGAGCCGCGCGCCGTTCCACCAGGACTTCGTCGCGCTCGACGTTTCGGGTGCCGAGTGGTGCGCGCGGCGGCGTGTGAAGCTGGTCGGCGTCGACTACCTCTCGGTGGAGCCGTTCGGCTCGGGACCGAGGGGCCACCCCGTCCACCTCGCGCTCCTGCGGGAGGGCGTCGTGATCGTCGAGGGCCTGGACCTGAGCGAGGTCGCTCCGGGCGAGTACGAGCTCGTGTGCGGCGCCATCAAGATCGAGGGCGGTGACGGGGCACCCGCGCGAGTGTTCCTCCTGGAGCGTTAGCCGCACGCGGAAAGGCGCCCGAAGAGCGGACCGCTGGAGCGCTACGCGGGCAATCTCCCCCACACGATCCGCGAGAGAGACAGGACCGCAATGCCGGCGGCGGTGGACCAGCTGATCGCGGACACGATCGGCGAATCGAAGTCCGTCCCCGACAACACCGCGTGAAAGAACAGGGCGGCGAACGCGACATAACTCGTCCTGTGGATCCAGCGCCACAGCGTCTGGTCCATGCGGCGCTTGAGCCAGCTCGTCACCACCACGATGACGAGGATGTCTAGGCTCACGGTCCCGAGCCCGATCGCCAGCGCGCCGTAGCCGACGCGGAACGGCACCACGACGTCGGCCGGGCCGATCCTCGCCGTGGCGTCGAACAGCAGCATGATGACGTGCGCCGCGCCGAGGGGCAGCCAGAGCGGCGTCGTGAAATCGTGAAGCGAGCGGATCGCGCGGTTGCGCGCCAGGAAATCGAGCACCGAGGTGCGCAAGGCGACGCCGCTCAGCATCGAGAGGGATAGCGCCGCGAACGACGTCAGGCCCAGCGCGCGGGCGAGCACCCAGAAGACGAGGTCCTCCACACGGTGATAATGAGGGGGGCCTCGGCCCCCCTCAGACCCCAGCGGGCTGCAAGTCCCCGCGCGTTCCAGGCTCGCCGACTCACCGGGCTCGCGGTTGACGAATGGGACGCCGTCCGAAGCTTCGCGC
>JALYKU010000131.1 GCA_030774595.1 Chloroflexota bacterium
GTTCGCTTCTACGTATCGGAGGGGCTGCTCGATCATCCCGATGGCACGGGCACCGCGGCCACGTACGGCTACCGGCATCTCCTGCAGCTTCTCTTCATCAAAATCCGACAGCGCGAAGGGTTGACGCTGGAGAAGATCAAGCTCGAGGTGGGCGGACTCACGGGTGACGCGCTCGAGCGGCGCGTCGCGTCCTCACTTGCTCCAGCGCTCGGCGCGCGCGCGGATGCCACCGTCGCCAGCGGCGGTGCGCACGACGCTATCTGGCAGCGCGTACAAGTCGCCGACGGAATCGAGATTCACGTGCGCGAGGACTCGGCCGCGTCGGGCGAGGACGCCGTCGTGGCCATGCGCGAAGCGGTCCGCGCTGCGTTGGGCCGCGCCGACATTCGATAGCTCACATCCGGTAGTACACCAGTCCATCGGTCGCGCGGCGCCACCCGCCGGCCATGATCGCCTCCCCTCGCGTACTGGACCCCGCGGCCTCGCCGTCGATGGTCTCGATGCGCGGATCGCGGGCCGCGCGCGCCCCGGCCGGCGTCCCGCGCGAGAGATATTCGCCGAGGAGCCGGGCGGCTCTCGAGACGTCCTCGTGGCTCGCCTCCGCCGCGATCGACACGCGCCGCCCCCGTCCCTCGGCGTTCATGAGCACGACACCGCGTCGCGTCAGCAGCAGCGCGCCCGCACCGCGCGGACGAACGAGCGACCCTCGCGCGATGGATTCGAGGGGCAGCGTGTACGGATTGGCCGGATCCGCGGCAGACATCACGACGATCGGCGCATCGGCATCTACTTCAGGCTGTGCGCGTAGCCGCTCAACCGCTTCCGGAAGCGCAAACTGCGCTCCGTTCATCGCTTCGACGAAGTAGCCCCGCCGCACATCACCCCGATACTCGAGGCGCTTGAGCTCACGATAGATCGCGCGCCACGACACCGGCGGCCGCTCCCGCCGCCACCAGTCGCGCGTGACGATCGCGTAGCGGTCGAGCCACTGCCGCGCAATCCGCTCGGCGTGCTCCTCTTCGTCAGCGACCGCTCCCCACGTTCCCGGTGCACGCAGCAGCGACCAGCGACCCACCCACCCTGCCGCTGGACCCGGCAGATCGGGGCGTCGCCATTTGGGGAGCCGGCGCGGATTCGGGGTTCGTTGGTACGTCGTCCGTCCGGGCGTCGCCTCGAAGCTCGCGGGAAGCCAGCGCGTCGGATCGTCCACCACCTGCGCACCTGCGCGCTGTCGGCCCGGAATGGCGCGGGTCCGAATCACTTCGCGAAGCGCCTCCACCGTGTCATTCGTCACGAGACCGGCCGCGGCGAGCTCGCGGAGTGCGTCGCGCACGGTGAGCGACGTAAGCGCCGTCGCCGCCTGAATGTCCGCGATGAACGACGCGCCGTACTTCTCCAGCGCATTCCGCACCGTGGTGGCGGGCTCGCTCAGCGCCGGCTCGTCTTCCGGATCGAGCCAGATCGACCCCTCCCCGCGTGGAAAGAAGCGCACGCTGTTCATCACCGGCGACACCGCGGGCTCGGGCCGGCTTCCACCCGCCCACACGATCGATCCGCTCGCGCCGAGCTGCGTGAGCCAGCCGGGCTCGTATCGTGTGAGGCGGCCCGGAATGATGTCCCGCTCCCACGCGCCCGGCGGCCGGGGAAGTCCGGTCATCTGCGCGAGAATGGCGCTCACTCCGCTCACGCCGTCGAGCTGCTCGCGCGGATCGAGATGCTGCCAGCGCTGCAGAAACGCCGCGAACGATGGAAGGTCGACAGCCCGGATCTGCTTGCGAAGGGCGGCGAGTGCGCGCTTGCGTGCGAGCTCGACGACGCGCCGCGAGCTCCATTCCGGCACCGTGAGCTCGCGACGAAACTTTCCGCGCACGAGCTTGCCGCTCGCCTCCCATTCGTCAATCCGCTTCTCGATCCACGCCACCGGCCACCCGTAGCGCGCGTTGATCTCCCTTACCGTCACCGGCCCCGCGAGTGCGAGCCAGCGCGCGAGAATCTCACGCCGCGCGGCGTTGGGCTCGAGCACGGGCTGCCGCATTGTCGCCGGTATGACATCGTCCGCTCGTCGCTCCAGCAGCGCACCACCGGCCCGGACGATCGCGATGTCCTCGGGCACGCGTGCAGCCGCGTAGCGCGCGAGTGACTCGGTGAGCACCACGCGCCACTCCGAGATGTCCTCCATACCAGGAAAGGGAATCGCCACGGTGCGCCCGGAGGCGAGAAGTGCGTCGAGCGGATCGACTCCTTCACGCCACTCGCTCGCATCCGCTGTGCGCGCCCGCATCTCCTCCACGTCGAGATCGCCTGCCCGGTCGAGGAGCGCCGCCAGCTCATCCGCCGTCCGCGCTCGTCGCCCTTCGGCGGTGCCCCGTCTTTCGGCGAGCAGCTCCTCGATCGCCGCGAGCGTTTCCGCATCGGCCCCCTCCGTGCCCATCACCTCGTCGAGCAACCCCCGATCGATCGAGAGAAGCGCGGCCCGCCGCTCCGCTCGCGGCGTGTCGTCGCCGTACAGCCAGTCCATCACGAAGCCAAACTGCAGGCTCGCCGCGAACGGCGACGCACGCTCGGTCTCGACGGTGCGAATCACGATTCGCCCCGCGGCCACGGACTCGAGCACGTCTCGCAACGCCGCCATGTCGAACGCGTCCTGCAATATCTCGCGATACGTCTCGACGAGAATGGGGAAGCTCGGAAAGCGGCGTACCGCGTCGAGCAGGTCGAGTGCCTTCAATCGCTGCAGCCAGAGCGGCATCCGCCGCCGCGGCGAGCCGCGCGGCAAGAGAAGCGCGCGTGCCGCGTTCATTCGGAAGCGTGCGCCGAACAGCGACGTGGTTCCGACCTCTTCCATCACTCGCGTCTCCGCTTCGTCGGACGAGAGGTGCATGAGCGCGGACAACGGCGCGGTGGTGCCGATGTTCGGCAGCCGCAACATGATCCCGTCGTCGGTCGTCTGAACCTGAACCTCGAGTCCGGGCAGCGCCTCCCGCACGCGCTGCGCGAGCGCCATCCCCCACGGCGCGTTCACGCGCCCGCCGAACACCGAGTGCAGGATGATCCGGAGCGCACCCATCTCGTCCCGGAATTGCTCGAGCACCATCGTCTGATCGTCGGGTACGATTCCCGTCGCCGCACGCTGCTCCGCCATGTACGAGCGCAGCGAGTATGCGCAGGCGGCATCCACACCATAGCGTTCCGCGAGTCCCTGGTTCACCGAGTCATCATCGATCGCGACCGCGGCGAGCTCCCGCCGGAGTGCGCCCACCCGCTGCGCCAGTGGCACCGAGCGCGTCGAGAACTCGCCGTGCCAGAAGGGCATGCGCGCGGGCGCACCAGGCGCCGGTGCGACGATCACGCGGTCATGCTCGATCGAGTGAATGCGCCACGTCGCGGAGCCGAGCTGAAAGACATCGCCCACGCGTGACTCGTGCACGAACTCTTCGTCGAGCTCCCCGAGCCGCGTTCGGTCGGCGAGGTTCACGGTGTAGAGCCCACGGTCGGGGATTGTCCCGCCGGAGATCACCGCCATCATCCGCGACGCACGTGTGCCTGCAAGCCGGTCGTTCACCTTGTCCCAGGTGATCCGCGGCTCGAGCTCGGCCGCCAGCTCCGAGGGGTATTTCCCCGAGAGCATCGACAATACCTCGTCGAACGCGCCATGGGAAAGTCGGTGGTATGGGTAGGCGCGGCGCACGAGCGCGAATGCATCGCTGACCGTCCAGTCATCCACGGACACCATCGCGACGATGCTCTGCGCGAGCACATCCAGCGCGTTCTGCGTCACGCGCGTCGGCTCGACATCACCCGCACGCATCGCAGCGACGATCGCGGCGCTCTCCACGAGATCGTCGCGAAACGTCGGCACCAGCACGCCGCGGCTCACCGCACCGAGGTTGTGCCCCGCCCGCCCGATGCGCTGCAGCCCCGCCGACACGCGCTTCGGACTCTGGAGCTGGATCACGAGATCGACGGAGCCGATGTCGATCCCGAGCTCCAGCGAGCTGGTGGAGATGAGCGCCGGTAGCTCCCCCGCCGTGAGCGCCCGCTCCAACTCGAGTCGCCGCTCCCGCGCCAGCGAGCCGTGATACGGCCGCGCGAGCTGCTCCTCCGCGAGCGCGTTCACGCGTGCCGCGATGCGCTCCGCCTGCGCGCGATTGTTCACGAACACGAGCGTCGTTCGAGCCTGGCGAATGTACCTCAGCACCAGCTCGGCCACCGCCGGCCACACGCTGCCACCCGCTTCGCCCAGATCCGGCACCGGCGACACGATGGACAGCTCCATCTGCTTCACCAGCCCGCAGTCCACGATCGTCACCGGCCGCGCCTTGGGAGATGCGGTGGGATCGGTCGTTGGAACCATGCCGCCGAGGAATCGCGCAACCTCCTCGAGCGGCCGCTGCGTCGCCGAGAGGCCGATGCGCTGCACCGGCGTCTCGATGAGGAGCTCCATTCGTTCGAGCGTGAGCGCCAGATGTGCGCCCCGCTTCGTGCCCGCCACCGCATGAATCTCGTCGACGATCACCGCCCGCGCGGAGGAGAACATGCCACGCCCTTTGAGGCTCGTCAGCAGAATGTTCAGCGACTCGGGTGTCGTGATCAGAATGTGCGGCGCCTTGCGCAGCATCCGCGCGCGCGCGGATGCCGGAGTATCGCCGGTGCGCACGCCGATCCGGATCTCGGGAAACGCCTTGCCGGCCGTCTCGAATCGGGCCCGCAGCTCGGCGAGCGGTTGCTCGAGGTTGCGCTGCACGTCGTTTCCGAGCGCCTTGAGCGGCGACACGTACAGGATCTGCACCGCGTTCGGCAGCGGCGCCCCCAGCCCGCGCACGATGAGCTGGTTCAGCTCCCACATGAAGGCGGCGAGAGTTTTACCTGTGCCCGTGGGCGCGAGAATGAGCGTGTGCTCGCCGCTCGCAATTGCCGGCCATCCCATCCGCTGTGGCTCGCTCGGCGCGCCGAACCGCTCGGCGAACCATGCGCGCACGATCGGATGAAAAGCGCGAAGCGGAGCAGGAGAACGCGGCATCGTTGAAAAGCTACGTGGCGCGACGCCCGCTACAGGAGGCGCGCCACGGCTGCCGAGCACACCTCTAGAAATCGCTGCACGGGACCCCGATGCTCGAAATCGGCGAGCTTGATCTCCTTCGCGTATCGCAGGTCGTCGAGAAAAATCCGGTCCATCTCTCCACCCGTCGTTGCACCGAGCACGTTGAGGTTCGACTCGCTATTGAACACCATGGAACGGTTGTCGAAGTTCATCGTCCCGATACTCGACCACAGGCCATCCGCCACGAGCGTCTTCGCGTGCATCATGGTGGGCTGGAACTCGAAGATCCGCACGCCGCCGCGCAGGAGCTCGGCGTACTGCTTGCGTCC
>JALYKU010000132.1 GCA_030774595.1 Chloroflexota bacterium
CGTCCGACGCGTTCGCTGTGCTCGACGCCCCGGACGTGCACGTCGTCGTCGAGGCCATCGGTGGACGCAGCCCCGCTTCCGACCTGCACCACGCGGCGTTCGAACGCGGGAAACACGTCGTGACGGCGAACAAGGAGCTCGTGGCGTACGAATGGAACGCGCTCCACGAGGCGGCGCGGCTGGCGAAGCGCGAGCTGCGCTACGAGGCCGCCGTCGCCGCGGGCGTGCCGGTGATCGCGGGCGCGCGCACGCTGGGAGCGGCACGTCCCCGGAGCCTGCGCGGCCTCCTCAACGGCACGACCGCGTACATCTGCTCGCGCCTCGACGCCGGCACCTCGTTCCACGCCGCGCTCGCGGAGGCCCAGGCCGCCGGTTACGCGGAAGCAGATCCCAGCAAGGACGTCGACGGCTGGGACGCGGCGTACAAGGTCGCGATCCTCGTGAGCATCCTCGAAGGCAGGCACTTCCCTCCGGAGAACGTGCGGCGCGCGTCGCTGCGTGAGGCGACCCCGGATGCTGCCGCCTCGGCCGCCCGCCGCGGCGCGCGCCTGCGCCATGTCGCGGTCGTGGACTTTGGCGTGAAGGCGACGAAGGGCCGCGTGGGGCCCGAGGAGGTCCCCGCCGATTCGCTCGAGGGGACCGCGAGCGGGCCGACCAACGTCATCACGATCGAGACCGACCTCACCGGGAGGCTCGTGTGGATCGGCGCCGGCGCGGGCGGTGACCCGACCACGAGCGCGATCCTCGGCGACGTGATCGCGATCGCGAGGGCCGCCGCGTGACGACGACCGTGCTCAAGTTCGGCGGCACCTCGGTCGGGTCTCCGGATGCGGTGCGCGCAGCCGTCGACATCATCGCGGCCACCGAGGGGGACCGCGTGGTCGTCGTGTCCGCGACGGCCGGGACGACGAACGCCCTCATGGAGGCCGCGCGGCTGGCCGCCGAAGGCGACGACCTCGGTGCGCAACGCGCGATCGGCATGATCGCCGACCGCCACCAGGACCTCGCGGCCGACCTCCTCGGCGATGGCGGCGCGGCCGTCCAGTCGGAGCTCGCCGAGCTCGCGGAGCGCACCAGCGCGCTCCTGCGGAGCGTCGCGATCCTGCGGGAATGCACGCCGCGCAGCCGCGACGCGATCGTCTCGTACGGCGAGCGCGCGTGCGCCCCCATCGTCGCGGCCGCCCTGGCCGAGCGCGACATCGCCTCGGCATCTGTGGGCGGCGAGGACGTCGTCGTCACGGACGACACCTTCGGCGAGGCGAGCCCATTGCAGGATGAAACGCGCGAGCGCGTGCGCGACGTCCTCGGTCCGCTCATGCGGCTGCACCATGTCCCGGTCGTCGCGGGTTACGTCGGCGCGACGCGCCAGGGCGTCACGACGACACTCGGACGCGGCGCCTCGGATTACACGGCCGCGTTACTGGCCGCGGCGCTGCCGGCCGACGACGTGCGCATCTACACCGACGTGAGCGGGGTCATGAGCGCGGATCCGCGCCTCGTTCCGGACGCCCGCCCTCTCGTGATTCTGTCCTACGCCGAGATCGCCGAGCTCTCGCACTTCGGGGCCAGGGTGCTTCATCCGCGCGCCGTCCTGCCGGCGGTCGAGGCGGGCATCCCCGTCCGCATCCTGAACACGTTCGCGCCCGGCGACGCGGGCACCACCATCACGGCGCAGGCGGCGCGCGACGGCAGCATCGTGAAGGCCACGACCTCGCTCGGGGGATTGGGGCTCATCACCGTGCAGGGAGCCGGCATGAGCGGCATTCCCGGGTTCGCGGCGCGCGTGTTCGACACGGCCGCGGACGAGCGGGTCTCGGTGCTCATGATCAGCCAGTCGTCGAGCGAGAACACGATCTGCCTCGTCGTGCCGGGCGACGCGGCGGATCGGCTGCGCGGCGCTCTCGAGCGCAACCTTGAGCGCGAGCTGGGCCGCCACGACGTCGAGCGCGTGAGCGTGGAGGCGCCGGTCGCGATCGTCGCCGCGGTGGGGGAGGGGATGCGCGGCACGCCGGGGGTGGCCGCGCGTGTCTTCGCCGCCCTGGGCACCGCCGGCGTGAACGTCATCGCCATCGCGCAGGGCTCCAGCGAGCGCAACATCTCGCTCGTCGTCGCGGAGGACGACCGCCGGCGCGCCGTCACGGCGATCCACGATCAGTTCCGCTCCGGCGGGTAGCCCGGGCCGCGCTACTCCCCGGCCTGCGCATTGATCAGGCCCTCGCGCTCGTGCCGGTCGCGGAGCTCCTCCACCTCGGTCTTGTCCAGGCGTTCGACCCGACCGTCCGGCCTTCGGCCTCCTCGAGCGCGGTCAGCACCACATCGAGCTTCAGCTGCAGGCTCATGCCGCCACGATAGGTGCACTCCGCCACGTCGGGGACGGCCTTCCGCGCGAGGCGGCGCGTCCGGTGTCGTCGCGTCTGCGAGACTTGAGGCGTGAGGAAGCGGCGCGTCGCGGTGCTGGGTGCCACCGGCACGGTCGGCCAGCGTTTCATCAGCCTGCTCGTGGACCATCCGTGGTTCGAGCTCGCCGCGCTGACGACCTCGCGCGAGAAGGCCGGGAGGCGGTACGGCGACGTCACCCCGTGGCACTTCGGCGAGCGCATCCCCGACAGCGTGGCGTCCATGCTGCTGGAGCCGACGCGCGCGGACCTCGATGCGGAGATCTGCTTCAGCGCCCTGCCGGCGGAGGCCGCCGAGCAGCACGAGGCGGCGCTCGCATCGACCGGCCACCACGTGTTCTCGAACGTGAAGACGCACCGGATGGACGAGGACGTGCCGCTCATCATCGCCGAGGTCAACCCGGATCACGGCCGCGCGCTCGCGGCGCAGCGGCGGCGGCGAGGTTGGTCCGGATCGCTCGTGACGAACGGGAACTGCTCCGCGATCCATCTCGCGCTGGTCCTCGCGCCGCTGCATCGGAGCTTCGGGATCGAGCGGCTGGTCGTGACAACGATGCAGGCCCTCTCCGGCGCCGGTTATCCGGGCGTCGCGTCGCTCGACGCGCTCGACAACGTCGTCCCGTACATCGGCGAGGAGGAGGAGAAGCTCGCCGCCGAGACCCGCAAGTTCCTCGGTGAGTGGGACGGCGAAGCCTTCGTTCCCGCTTCATTCCCGATCTCGGCGCACTGCAACCGCGTGAGCGTCCGCGACGGGCACACCGAGACCGTCAGCGTCGGCCTCTCCGGCTCGCCGACGGTGCACGACGTCAAGGAGACGCTCCGCGGTTTCCGCGGCCGCCCGCAGGAGCTCGGGCTGCCGTCGGCGCCGGAGCACCCGATCGTGGTGCGCGAGCAGCCCGACCGGCCGCAGCCGGTGCTCGACCGGGATACGGAGCGGGGGATGGCCTCGGTCGTCGGCCGCATCCGCGAGGACGAGGTGCTCGGGATCAAGTTCGTACTTCTCGGCCACAACACCATCCGCGGCGCCGCGGGCGCGTCGGTGCTGAACGCCGAACTGCTCTGCGCCGAGGCGATGCTGTAAGCGCGATGTCGGGCGACTTCGTCGCGCGTCTGGACGCCGTACCGCTGGGCAGCTTCCACCGGCGGCTGCTCGTCGCCAGTGGGCTCGGGTGGATGTTCGACGCGATGGACGTGATCCTGCTCTCGTACGTCGTCGCGCCGATACAGCGTGACCTCGGTCTCGACGCCGTCCGCACCGGCCTCGTGCCGAGCGCGACGTTCGCGGGCATGTTCCTCGGGGCGGCCGTATCCGGACGGCTCGCCGACCGCTACGGCCGGCTGCCGGTCTTCCAATGGACGCTCGTGCTGTTCGCCACCGGAAGCCTGCTGTCCGCGGTCGCGCCGACGTTCGAGACGCTGCTCGTCGCGCGGCTCATCGCCGGCCTCGGCCTGGGCGGCGAGCTTCCGGTGGCGGCGACGCTCGTTTCGGAGCTGTCCCCGCGCGCCCTGCGCGGGCGCATGATCGTGCTGCTCGAGTCTTTCTGGGCGTACGGCACGATCGCCGCCGGACTCATCGGGGTTCTCGTGGTGCCGCAATTCGGCTGGCGCCCGGCGTTCCTCATCGGCGCGCTCCCGGCGCTGTACGTCGTGTACCTGCGCCGTGCTCTCCCGGAATCGCCGCGCTACCTCGCGACGAAGGGACGGACCGTCGAAGCGGACGCGATCGTGCGGCGCGTCGAGCGCGAGCGTGGGGGACCGCTCATCAGCATCGCGCGCGTGCCACGCGCCCAGGCGCCGACGATCCCCGTCGAGGTGGCACAGCTCTTCACGGCGAGATACGCGCGCCGCACGGTCATGCTGTGGACGCTGTGGTTCGGCGTCGTGCTCACGTACTACGGCATCTTCATCTACCTACCGACGTTCCTCAGCGCGCGCGGTCTCTCCGAGGTCCGTAGCAACGAGTTCTTCTTCCTGTCGACGCTCGCGCAGATCCCCGGTTACTTCAGCGCCGCGTGGCTCGTGGAGCGCTGGGGGCGCAAGCCGACCCTCGTCGCGTACCTCCTGGGCACCGCCGCCGCGGCCGTGCTGTTCGGCAACGCCCAGACCGGCACGGACGCCTTCATCTACGCGGCGCTGCTCTCGTTCTTCAACCTCGGCGCGTGGGGCGTCATGTACGCGTACTCGCCCGAGCTCTATCCCACCTCGATCCGCGCGACGGGCG
>JALYKU010000133.1 GCA_030774595.1 Chloroflexota bacterium
GTACACGCCTCCATCGGCCGCGTGAGATCCAAGGGGCCAAGCGTGTCCTCGGGTTGCGCCGCAAGCGCCAGCAGCGCAGAGTGAACGTTCGCTCGATCGAGGAGGCTGGCGTGGATATCAGGACGAAGGACGGCGAGCTCGAGGCATACGTCTTCGAACGCGACATCGGTCCCGAGGGGATCGACTCGCTCAAGGGCACGTTCGCAGGAACCACGGGGGTGCGGTTCGTCGGGCAGTTCGTCGGCGCGTTCACGCTGTTCGCGCGCGTCGTCGCGGCGGACCTCTCGGAGCTGCAGGGACGCATCGGGGGTGAGTACTGGGGGGCCGGGATCCGGTCGGACTGGTCGCTCAACCTGACCGCCAGCCGTCTCGCCGCGCCCAAGCGCGCCAGCCCCGATATCTGCGCACTCGTGTGCGCGCGCGTGGACGATGATCCTTTCGACGTGCTCGGCAGGCTCGATGAGCGGTTCCTCGAGGAAGGCGCCTATGGAGCCGCGGTGGTGACGGCGCGCGACTTCGATCTGCTGGTCGACCTCGGCGCCGACACCGTCGAGGAGGTCATCGACCGCGTGCTCGCGCTTCGGTCCGTCAACGGCATCGGTCGGACGGCGACCGCGGTCGCGGATCTCGCCGACAACGCGATCCGCCCCAGTCAGACGTAGCGTCCGAACGATGCGGGGTCGCTCCAACGCCGGTGGCCATGCCGGCGAACGCAAGCTGGTCACGATCCTGTTCGCTGATCTGTCCGGCTACACCGCACTCTCCGAGCGCCTGGACCCGGAAGAGGTCTATTCCTTCCTGCGGCCCGGGATGCTGCAGCTGGAGGCGATCGCGCGCTCGTTCGGTGGATCGGTGCCCCAGATCCAAGGAGACGGCTTCATGGCGGTCTTCGGCGTCCCGCAAGCGCACGAGGATGATGCCGAACGTGCGGTCCGAGCTGCGCTCTCGTGTCGCGACCACGTCCGAACCCTCAACGTCGACCGCGTCGGTCTGGCGTTCCCGGAGGTCCACGCGGGGGTGAACTCCGGCGAGGTGATGGTCGGTCCCTCCGACGAGGCCGCCGGGTTCACCGTCGTCGGCGACACGGTGAACACCGCGTCGCGTCTGGCCGATCTCGCGCGCGCCGGCCAGATCGTGGTCGACGAGACGACGAAGCGTCGCACGGCCGCGGCGATCAGATACGCGCCGCGGAAGCTCCGCCGGGCGAAGGGGAAGGCGGATCCCCTCCCGACCTACGAGGTGTTGGGCGTTGCGCCCGTGGTCGCGTCCGCGACGCCGTCAGGGGCGTTCGTCGATCGTGAAGAGTTCCTCGGACTCTTGGGTCGGGAGCTCGAGCTGACGGAGCACGAGGGCCGCGGCCGCGTCCTCGTGGTGGTCGGCGAGCCTGGCATCGGGAAGAGCCGACTCGCCCAGGAGCTCGGTCACTCGCTGGGCGCGGGCCGGTTCCTGGTCGGCCGATCCGCGCCGTTCGGCGATCGGGGTCGACTCTCCGCCCTGGCGCAGATCGTCGGCGGCGTGCTCGGCATCGAGAGGAACGGCGCGACCGAGGAGGCCACGCGCGCGGCGATCGATCGTGCGGCCAGGCGGATCGGTCGGTCGGCCGGCGTCTCCGTGGTGGCAGAGCTCCGAACCCTCTTGGCTCCCGCCGATCCGAGGGTCGCGGCGCGCAGCGACCGCGATGTCGTCCACGCTGCGCGCATCGTCTTGGAAGCCGCGACGCGGGGGGGCCCGATCGCTGTGGTGCTCGACGACCTGCAATGGGCGGACCGCTCGATCCTCGATCTCCTCGCCGACGCGCACCGGTACCCGTGGGATGCCCCGGTGCTGCTGCTGGGCCTCTCCCGCGATCCCCTCGAAGGGGTGCCGGTGACCGCGCTGCCGGGGCTCGAGCTGCCGGCGATGCGCTCGCTCGCGGAGCAGCTGCTCGGTGAGCCCGGCTCGGCCGAGACCGTCCGCGTGCCGCTGGTGCGCGCCAACGGCAACGCCCTGTTCCTCGAGGAGATGGTGGGCATGCTCGTCGAACGGGGCGCGGTGCGACACGCCGAGGGTGGGTGGCGCTTGCATGACGCAGCCCTCGTGGATGAGGTGCCGGAGACGATCCGTCTCGTGATCGCGGCTCGGCTGGATGCGTTGCCCGCCGAGGAGAAACGTCTGCTGGCCGACGCGTCGGTCTGCGGTTCGACCACGTGGCGTGCCGTGCTGGAGCAGCTGAGCGATGTCGCCGAGCCCGGCGCGGTCCTCCGCGCGCTGGTGGATCGGGGCCTGCTGCACGAACGACCGACCAGTTCCGTCGCCGGGACGACGGAGTACGGATGGAAGCATGCGCTGATCCGAGACGTCGCCTACGAGACGCTGCCACGGGCCATCCGGGCGGAACGCCATGTCCAGGTGGCGGAGTGGCTGCGTGCAACGGCTCCGGGGGGACGCGAGCCGACGGAGGCGATCTCGTACCAGTACGAACGTGCATGGGAGCTCAGTCGGCGCCGGACGGCACCCGGGCCGAGCGAGGACGTCTCGGCGCTCGCCGCCGAGTACCTCACACGCCGCGGCGAGCAGGTGTTCGCACAGCAAGCCCGCGCCGCAGAGCCCATCTTCCGGCGCGCGCTGCGGATCCTCGAAGCGAGCGGCGCGTCGGCGGACCCTCGCGTCGCCGCGCGAGCCTCGCTCGGGCTCGCGGAGGTGCTGAACGAGATGGGCGCCCACGCGGAGGCGA
>JALYKU010000134.1 GCA_030774595.1 Chloroflexota bacterium
GGTCGCGGCGGCCGACCGCTCGGATGTGGCGCCACGTGAGGCCGCGGCCGTGCGCGGGCCGCGTCCCTTCGGCCTGTTCCCAGCCGCCGGCCGCAAGGGCGGAGAGCGGGTGCGGGCGCAGGACCGCGTCGAGCGCGTCGGTCCGGACGACGAGCGCGAACGCCCGCGCGAGGCCCGCGCCGAGCCCGAGTAGCCTCTCGGCGCGATCCTCTTCACGGCGCGGTACATGTGAACCGCCCACCGGCGGGGGACGTATCGTGAGCGAGCCACTCCGGAGCTCGCGTGGGGGTGATGCGGTGGGCCAGCTGTCACGCGGATCGCTCGCGTTGCTCGCGGCCGTCGCCGTCGTGCTCGCTGCGTGCGCCGGCGGGTCACCCGCCGGTCCAGGCGCCGCATCGGGGGCGCCCGCCGGCAAGCCCGCCTACGGCGGGACCGTCACGATGGCGCTCGAGGACGACCCGATCAACTTCGACCCACTGCTCTCGCGCGCGTTCATCGACCGGAACGTGCACTACCAGATCTACGACTCGCTGGTGCGCATCGACGAGAACGGAAAGATCATCCCCTGGCTCGCGACCAAGTGGGACGTCGCCGCGGACGGCAAGACCGTGACGTTCTCGCTGCGCACCGACGTGAAGTACCACGACGGCACGCCGTTCGATGCGGCGTCGGTCAAGTGGAACCTCGACCGCTACCGCACCACGGCGGGATCGCAGCGCAGCGGCGAGCTGGCGCCGATCGAAAGCGTCGCTGTCGTCGATCCGGCGACGGTGAAGCTCGACCTCAAGGCCCCGTTCGCGCCGCTTCTCGCGAGCCTCGTCGATCGAGCCGGGATGATGGTGTCGCAGAAGGCGGCCGAGGCCGGAGGCGCCGACTTCACCCGCAAGGCCTTCAAGGCCGGTACCGGCGCGTTCATGCTGACCGAGGCGGTGAAGGACGACCACATGACGCTCGAGCGCAACCCGAGCTGGTGGGGCAAGGACAAGGACGGTAACCAGCTCCCGTATCTCGACAAGGTCGTCGTCAAGCCGATCAAGTCCAGCGACGTGCGCTTCACCAACCTTCGAACGGGAGACGCGCAGATCGCGAACAACATCGCGGGGAAGGACATCCCGACCGCGAAGTCCGAATCGTCGCTGGCCTACCAGGAGAAGCCGGCCTACTCCTTCCGGAGCATGATCCCCAACCGCGCGAAGGGATACCTCTTCGAGGAGGGCCGGTACGTCAAGGCCGTCTCCCTCGCCGTCGACCGCAAGGAGCTGGTCGACAGGGGATACTTCGGGCTCGGGGTCCCCGGCTACGGCACGATCGCCCCTCCGCACTTCGCCTTCGATGCCAACTTCAAGCCGTTCGAGAAGCCGGACATCGACGCGGCGAAGAAGCTGGTCCAGGAGGTCGGCAGGGGTGCCTTGAGCTTCAAGTTCCTCATCGCGAGCGGCGATCCCGCGACGCTCACGATCGCGCAGCTGATCCAGGCAGAGCTGAAGAAGGCCGACATCACCATGGACATCGAGCAGGTCGAGTTCGCGAAAATCCTCGATCTACAGACCGCGCACACCTTCCGCGATATGACCCTCATCGGCTGGAGCGGACGCGTCGACCCGGATGGCAACACGTACGACCACGTGTACACCGGGCGCCCGAACAACGACTCCTCGTATTCGAACAAACAGGTCGACCAGCTCCTCGATCAGACGCGCACGACCAACGACGAGGCCAAGCGAAAGGACGCCTTCCGGCAGGCGGAGAAGATCTACGTGCAGGACGACCCCGCCCGCGTCTGGCTCGGCTTCGGCGCGGCGCAGCTCCTGACGTCGAAGAAGGTCGTCGCGCCGCCGGTGTACCCCGACCAGATCGTCCGCTTCGAGCTGATGTCCATGGCGAAGTAACGCCGGGCTGACCGGGCACCGGCCACCGTGGGCACCTACATCACCCGTCGCCTGGTGCTGATGGTGCCCGTCGCGTTCCTCGTCTCGATCATCGCGTTCGCGCTCCTGCGGCTGACGCCGGGCGATCCCGTGATCGTGTACGCCGGCGAGGAGCGCGACCCCGCAACGCTGGATGCGCTGCGCCGGGAATACGGCCTCGACCAGCCGCTGCCCGCGCAGTACGTGACGTGGGTCACGCGCGCCGTCCGGCTCGACTTCGGGCGTTCGATCAGGACGCGACAGCCCGTCGCCGAGGCGATCGTCGAGCGCTTCCCGGCCACGCTCGAGCTCGGCGGGTTCGCCCTGGTGCTCTCCATCACCGTCGGCCTGGTCATCGGGACGCTGTCCGCGCTCCGCCGGAATTCGCCGCTGGATCTCGCCGCGAGCGGGTTCACGCTCGCCGGCGTCTCCCTCCCGAACTTCTTCCTCGGCCTGGTGCTGATCCTGGTGTTCGCGCTCGCCGTGCGCGTGTTCCCGCCAGGTGGATACACCCCGCTGAAGGACGACCTCGCCGACAACGTGCGCCACCTCGTCCTGCCGGCGATCACGCTCGCCACCGCGAGCATGGCGGTGAACCTCCGGCAGGTCCGCTCGAGCCTCCTCGACGTCCTCGGGCAGGAATACATGCGGACCGCGCGCGCCAAGGGCCTGCGTGAAGCGGTCGTCGTGGCCCGCCATGCGCTAAAGAATGCACTGATTCCCGTCGTCACGATCTTCGGCTTGCAGGTGGGCGCGATCCTCGAAGGTGCGGTGATCACGGAGCAGGTCTTCTCCTGGCCGGGAGTAGGGAAGCTCGCGGTCGACAGCATCGCCGGCCGGGACTACCCGGTCGTTCAGGCGATCGTGCTGCTCTCGGCGCTGTCGTTCATGTTCACGACGCTCGCGGTCGACGTGCTCTACGGCGTCCTCGATCCGCGCATCTCGTTCCGGGGACGGAACGCGTGAGGGAGTTCGCGCGGCGGAACCCGCGCATCCTCATCGGCGGCGCGCTCGTCGCGCTCCTCGTACTCGGCGCGATATTCGCGCCGGTCGTCTCGCCGTACGACCCGACCGTCGCGGATCCTTCGGTATCGCTCGAAGGGCCCAGTCCGCAGCACTGGCTCGGGACGGACGACCTCGGACGCGACGTCCTCTCGCGCACGATCTGGGGCTCGCGGATCTCGCTCTCGGTCGGCCTCATCGCCGTCGGCATCGGGCTCGTCATCGGGGTCGGCGTGGGCCTGCTCGCGGGATACGTGGGCGGCGTGTTCGACCTGGTCGCGATGCGCTTCATCGACGCGCTGCTCGCGTTCCCCGCGCTGATCCTCGCCATCGCGATCACGTCGGCCCTTGGGCCGCGGATCGAGAACGCGATGATCGCCATCGGCGTCGTGGCCATACCGCTGTACACGAGGCTCACGCGCGGCCAGGTGCTGACCATGCGCGAGCGCGAATTCATCACGGCCGCGCGCACGGTGGGGGCGACGCCGTTCCGGATCGTCGCGCGCCACATCTTCCCGAACATCACCAACCCGCTCGTCGTGCAGGCCACGCTCTCGATCGCGTTCGCGATCCTCGCCGAGGCGTCGCTGTCGTTCCTGGGCCTCGGCGCCCAGCCCCCGGCGCCGACGTGGGGCTCCGACATCAACTACGGCCAGCGCTACCTGTCGAACCTCAAGTGGTGGATGAGCGTCGGTCCGGGGCTCGCGATCTTCCTCGCGGTGTTCGCCTTCAACTTCCTCGGCGACGCTCTCCGGGACGCGCTCGACCCCCAACTGCGTCGCAGCGTTTGACGCGTGCCGCACGCGCGCCTCAGCCGTCTGAGCTCGCCTCGGCCGGGTGCGCGACTCGGCGGTCCCCGCGCACGCGGAGGTAATGCCGGGCGAGCCGGCGCTCGCCGCACAGGGCCGCGGGGTGCCCTCTCGCGACACTGCCCCCCCCCCCCCCCCCCCCCCCCCCCCC
>JALYKU010000135.1 GCA_030774595.1 Chloroflexota bacterium
GCGGTCGTCAGCGCCGCTACGAGGCCCGCCCGGTCCTTGCCGTGGTCGGCGGCGATCTCCGCGAGGCTCTTGCCGGCCTTGAGCTGCTGCTTCAGCTCGGCCGGGGTCACGCCGATGTAGGTCGTTGCGGCCTTGCCGAGGTCCCCGATGAAGTGCTCCAGCGCCTGGACCTTGGGATTCGCCTTCACCGCGTCCTTCACCGCAACGAGGATCGCCTGCTTCTGCGTCTCGGTGATGGTGCCCTTCGCGACCAGGTCGCTGAGGATCTGCTCGAGCTTGTGGCCCGGCCCGCTCCTGTCGGCGCTCGCCTGATCGACGGGTCCCTGGCTCGGGCTGGCCGTCTGGGCCTGCGGCTGGAACGCCGCGAACGCCGCAGCGCCGAACAGCGCGATGCTCAGCACCCCGGCGCCTATCGCGAGCCCACCCTTCTTCTTGATCGAGCTCATGTCAGCTACGCCTCCTTCTATCGAATCGTTCATCTTCAGTACCCTCAGTAGACGCCCGCAGTTTCCGGCGCGCCATACCGGAGGGCCGCGGCGGACGAGGTCTTACAGCTCCCTAACATCTTTCTCGGGCTCCCCTTGACCGCGCTGCTCCTGACGCCCGACGCGCGACATACTGGGCGCCGTGGAAGGCGCGCCCCCTGCCCCAATGGGGCCACGGGCATCGCTCGCTGACCGCATCGGTGGCGGTCCCATCACCGACACCATCACGAGCCGCATCGTCGTCGCGGCCGGCGCCGGCCTCCTCATCGCGGTCCTCGTCCTGGGTGTCAGCGCGCCACTGATCGCACAGGACCACGACACGCTGGCGCTCGACGCATGGCTGACGAGCGAGGCGCAGGTCGTCGGAGATCTTGCACGGGACGGACTCCGCGAGCAGGACGCGAGCGTGCTCGATCCGCTGGCGCATCGCTTCGCCTCGAGCGCGGGCGTGCGCGTCACGATCATCGGCGGCGACGGGACGGTCCTCGGCGAGTCCGATGAGGATCGGCGCACGATGGAGAACCACGCCACGCGTCCCGAGGTCGCGCCCGCTCTGAGCGGCACGCCCGGCACCGCCGTGCGCCGCTCCGCCACGCTGGGGCGCGACCTTCTGTACGTCGCGGTGCCTGTGCGCGACGGCGACGCCGTCATCGGGGTCGCCCGTGCGGCGCTGCCCGTCACGACGCTCCAGTCCCTCGCGGCGAGACTGGGCGGCCTCATGGTGGGCATCGGTCTGATCGCGACCGTAATCGCCCTCACCTCACTGGTGGTGCTCGCGGGCGCCATCACGCGGCCGATCGGCGTGCTGACGGCGCGAGCGGAAGCCCTCGCTGCCGGCACGCCGGTCGATTTCGAGATGCACGGACCCGCGGAAGTGGAGCGGCTCGGCCGCGCCCTGCGGCGAATGGCGACATCGATCATGGGCGAGCGGCGCGCGGCCGAGGCCGAGCGCGACCGGCTCGCGGTGCTGATCGACGAGCTGTCTGACGCGATCGTCATCGCGGATCACTCGGGCCGGATCGTGCTGGCGAACCGCGCAGCTCAGAGGATCATCGCGCCAGACGCCAAGGCAGAGGGGACCCTGGTGGAGGTCATCCGTGACCACGAGGTGCTCGACGCGATCGGGCGCGCGCGGTTGGGCGAGGACGAGATCGCCGAGGTCGAGCGCGCTGAGCCGCTTCGGTTCACGCGTGCGATCGCGCGCAAACTCGCCGGCGGGCAGCTCCTTCTCGTGATCCAGGATCTGACGAAGCTTCGGCGGCTCGAGACCGTACGGCGCGACTTCGTTGCGAACGTG
This sequence comes from Chloroflexota bacterium, assembly GCA_030774595.1. Next base: position 1,783 of record JALYKU010000135.1, read on the forward strand.
TCGCACGAGCTGCGCACGCCCATCGCATCCCTGGGGGCCATGACCGAGCTCCTCGAGGGTGGCGCCATCGACGACGCGACTGAGGCGCGCGACTTCGTGCGCAGGATGCACCAGGAGATCGACGGCCTCGCACAGCTCGTGGAGGAGTTGCTCCTTCTCGGCGGCATCGAATCCGGCCAGCTGCCGTTGCAGCTCCAAAGCGTCGCGCCGGCCGAGCTGTTAGCCCGGGCGCGCGAGCGATTCTCATCACTGGCCGAGCGCTCGGGCGTCCACCTGAGCGTGGATGCCCTGGGGTCGCTCGCCCGAGTCCGCGCCGACCCCGAACGGGTGGGCCAGGTGTTCGCCAATCTGATCCACAACGCGGTGAAGTACTCGCCGCCCGGCTCCGAGATCCGACTGGGCGCGTCGCAGAAGGCGGCGGCCGTGGCGTTCACGGTGCGCGACACGGGAACCGGGATCGACCCCGGCGACCTGGACCGCATCTTCGAGCGCTTCTACAAGGCCGGCCGCGGACGCGGCCGTGGCGGCACAGGCCTGGGCCTCGCGATCGCCAAGCACATCGTTCAAGCCCATGCTGGGGAACTCGATGGCGCGAGCGAAGGCCTGGGTCGAGGCGCCACGTTCACCTTTACGCTGCCGGCGGCCCAGTGATGAGTGCGCGTACGCTCGGAACGTGAGCTGCCGCGGGCAGGACGAGGCGCCGCGATGACCCGCGTTCTGGTCGTCGACGATGAGCCGAACCTGCGGCACAGCGTCGGGTACGCGCTGCGGGTGGAGGGATACGACGTCGTGCACGCCGAAGACGGCGAGCAGGGGCTGGCCGCGTTCAGGAGCGCGAAGCCCGACCTGGTGATCCTCGACGTCATGCTGCCGGCGATGGACGGTTTCGAGGTCTGCCGGCGCATCCGACGGGAGAGCAGCGTGCCGGTGCTCATGCTCACGGCCCGGGGCACGGAGCTCGACAGGGTCGTGGGCCTCGAGATCGGCGCCGACGATTACCTCGTGAAGCCGTTCTCGATGCGGGAGCTCGTGGCGCGAGTACGCGCGATGCTGCGGCGCGCGACGGCCACGAACGATGAGGCGTCGGCCCAGGAGGTTGTCCTCCGCGAGGGCCTGCAGATCGACGTCCCGCGGCATCTCGTGCTGCGGGACGGCGTCGAAGTGGCTCTGCGCCCGAAGGAGTTCGACCTGCTGCTCTTTCTCTCGCGCCAACCGGGTCGGGTGTTCAGCCGCGATCAGCTGCTCAGCGCCGTGTGGGGTCTCCAGCACACCGGCGATTCGCGGACGGTCGACACGCACATAAAGAAGCTGCGTGAGCAACTCGGCGACGATGCCGACCGACCACGGTGGATCGAGACGCTGAGGGGTGTCGGCTACCGCTTCCGCGAGACTACGGACCGAGGAGCGGCAGCAGCTCGTTCTTGATGCGGCGCCGAGGTGGATCGCGCGGATCGCTGGGCCGCCTTCGTGCGGTACCGCGCCACTGACCTACCAATGAGCGAGTTGCCCGGCTGGGCCACGGCGCTGGTCGCGGCGATCGCGCTGTATGCGGTCTTCGTGACGACCCTCGTGCTGGCCGGCCGGGGCCGGCTGGCGCGCGAGGCGGCGCTCCTGCTCCCGAACCTCATCGCGCTCTTCCGCGGCCTCCTCGCGGACCCGCGCGTGCCCTGGCACGCGAAGGTGCTCCTCGGGGTCTCGCTCGTCTACCTCGCCTCACCCATCGACCTCATCCCCGAGTTCATCCCCGTCGCCGGACCCCTCGATGACGCCATCGTCGCCGCGCTCGTCCTCGCGTACGTCCTGCGCGTCGCCGGTCCCGCCGTCATCGTCGAGCACTGGCGCGGCGATCCGCGGCCCGTTCGCCGCCTCCTCTCCCTCGTCGGCGCGCGCCTCCCGCAGCGTGTGCTCTTCCTCTGCGTGCGCAACAGCGCGCGCTCCCAGATGGCCGAGGGGCTTCTGCGCGCGCTCGGTGGAGGGCGCTACGAGGTGCGCAGCGCGGGCTTGGAGGCGGGCGGGGTGCGTCCCGAGGCGGTCGCGGTCATGCGCGAGATCGGTATCGACATCTCGCGACAGCGGAGCAAGGCCGCCGACCGCTTCGCCGGGCAGCGGTTCGACCTCGTCGTGACGACCTGCGACGAGGCGAAGGAAGCGTGCCCGCTGTTCCCCGGCGCGACCCGCATGCTCCACTGGAGCATCGCCGACCCCGCGGCCGTGGTGGGCGCCGCGCGACCCGACGCGTTTCGCGCCGCCCGCGACGGACTGAAGGAGCGCATCGAGCGCGAGATCCTCGCCGCCGACGGGGCGCTCACGAACACGTAGCGGCGGATCGCGAGCGCCACCGTGTCCACTGCCTTCGACACCTTCCGGCTGCGCTGCTCGCTCCCGGACGGTGGTGTCTCGGTGGAGGTGTGAGCGCGGCGACGGTCATCACGACCGGGTGGGCGTCACCTCGGCGATCTGCCCGAGCCGGCCGCGGCCCATCTCCGCTGCCCACTTGACGGGCGGCCTCCTACGCGACCGCGAGTCGCGTTCGCCGAAGCCGTCCGCAAGACACGTATCGACGTTCGCACGCCCACCGGGCTGACTGCCGGTTTTCACTGACGCTTCACCAAGACCACACGGTCACCTGACCCGCGTCCGGGACCATCGAGCGGGAGATGTTGAAGGTGAAGGTGAAGGTGAAGGTGAGGAGAGCACTGGTGAGGTCTTGGATCGGTACGGGCGCGATCGCGCTCGGGGTGCTGGTCGCGTCGTGCGGCGGGGCCGGTGCCGGGGTCCCGGCGAATACTGCGGACGTCTGCTTTCCCGTGACGGGTCGCTGTGCGGGAGAAGCGCAAGCCCTGAGCGCGGCGGGCGCGACGTTCCCAGCGGTCATCTACACCAAATGGATAGACGAATACAACAAGCTGACCGGGGTGCAGATCAACTACCAGTCGATCGGCTCCGGGGGCGGTATCAAGAGCATCTCCGACAAAACGGTCGACTTCGGCGCGAGTGACGCCCCGCTGACCGACCAGCAGCTCGCGGACGCGAAGCAGCCGCTTTTGCATATCCCGACGGTCATGGGTGCGGTCATTCCGACGTACAACGTGCCGGGCGCCGGCGCGCTCAAGCTCACACCCGAGACGCTGGCTGGCATCTTCCTCGGCGACATCAGGAAGTGGAACGACCCCAAGCTCGCGGCGGATAACGCCAGCGTGAACCTCCCGAGCGCGGACATCGTGGTGGTCCACCGATCCGACGGGTCTGGCACGACCTTCGCCTGGGTCGATTACCTATCGAAGGTGAGCCCGTCCTGGAAGTCGAAGGTCGGGACGGCGACCTCGGTGGAGTGGCCGGTCGGCATCGGCGGCAAGGGCAATGAAGGGGTCGCCGGCGCCGTGAAGTCGACGCCGAACTCCATCGGCTACGTCGAGCTCATCTACGCGATCCAGCAGAAGCTGCCCGTGGCTTCTTTGAAGAACGCGAAGGGCAAGTTCATCGAGCCGAACCTCGTGTCCGTGAGCAAGGCGGCCGAAGGGGTGACGATGCCCGCTGACCTGCGCGTCTCGATCACCAACTCGGACAATGCCGACGCGTGGCCGGTGTCGACATTCACCTACCTGCTCACATACGGCGACGTCCAGGACAAGGCCAAGGCGCTCGCCATGGCGCGCTTCTTCTGGTGGGGGACGCACGACGGCCAGACGTTCGCGAAGGACATGGGTTACGCACCCCTGCCCAAGGACGTGCAAACAAAGGCCGAGGAGAAGATCAGGGCGATCACCTCCGGCGGACAAGCGGTCCTTCCGAAGCAGTGACGGCTCGTGCGGACCGGATGTTCGCGGCCGGCGTGATGGCCCTGTCGCTCTTGGTGCCACTTACGCTGGCCGCGATCGCCGTGCTGATCATCGTCGACGCGTTGCCGAGCCTGCGGGCCTTCGGTCTGTCGTTCCTCCTCACCACCCGCTGGGACCCGGCGCACGAGCTCTTCGGCGCGGCCGCATATCTGTTCGGCACCCTCGTCACCACCGCGATCGCGGTCCTTCTCGCCGCGCCGGTGGCGGTCGGGGCCGCCGTGTTCATCAGCGAGTACGCGCCCCGGCGCGTTCGCTCCCCGCTCGCGTTCGTCATCGAGCTTCTCGCCTACATCCCGAGCATCGTCTACGGCCTGTGGGCCCTCTTCGTCCTGGTGCCGATCTTCAGGGCCGGCGTCGAGCCGCTACTCCAGCTCACCATCGGCTCGGTTCCGGTCGTCGGCGCGCTCTTCTCCGGCAGCATCGTCGGCGTCGATCTGTTGATGGGTGGCGTCGTGCTCGCGATCATGATCCTGCCGCTCCTCACCGCCGTATCCCGCGAGGTCATCCTGGCGGTCCCGCGGACGCAGCGTGAGGGCATGATCGGGCTCGGCGCGACGCGCTGGGAGGCGATCGCCGGCGCCGTCCTGCCGTACGCGCGCCCCGGCATCATCGGCGCGATCGTGCTCGGCGTGGCGCGGGCGTTCGGCGAGACGATGGCCGTCACGCTCGTGGTGGGGAACAGCTCGACCGAGATCTCGCCGTCGCTCTTCACGCCCGGTTACACGCTGGCATCGGCGATCGCCAACCAGTTCACGGAGGCCGTGGGCGAGCTGTACTTCAGCGCGATAGTCGAGATCGCGCTGGTCCTTCTCCTCGTTGCCGTGGTCATCAACGCCTCGGCTCGACTGCTCATCCGGCGCGTCGCTTCGGGGCCGCAGGGGCTCGTGATATGACCGCGCTGGCGGTCGCGTCGCGGGCGGCGCCTCGGCGCCACGTCGTCAGCGTCCGGCGAAGGCTCGTCGCCGGGGTGATGAGCGTCCTCGTCCTCCTCGCGGCGGTCGCAGCCGCCGCCCTGCTCGTGGTGATCCTCGGGTTCCTGATCGTGCGGGGTGCACCGGCCCTGGGCCTGGCGTTCTTCACGGAGCGGCCGCGGCCGTTCGGGGTCGAAGGTGGCGGGGTCGCGCCGGCGATCATCGGGACGCTGGTGCTCGGCGCGCTCGCGGCGCTCCTGGCGGTACCGATCGGCATCGCGAGCGCGATCTTCGTATCCGAGTATCGCGACGGGCGGTTCGCGCCGGTCGTCCGTTTCGCCGCGGAACTCATCGCCGGGCTGCCCTCGATCGTCGTCGGCGTCTTCGTGTGGGCGTTCCTGGTCCGGGGCGTCATCGGCAACTACGCCGCTCTCGCCGGCGCCGTCGCGCTGGCCATCATCATGACGCCGATCGTCGCGAGGACCGTCGAGGAGGTCCTGCGACTCGTTCCGATGTCGCTGCGCGAGGCCGGTCTCGCGCTCGGCGTGCCGCGCTGGAAGGTCATCGTCGGGATCATCCTCCCCACCGCCCGGGCGGGCATCGCGACGGCGACGGTCCTCGCGATCGCCCGCGCCGCGGGAGAGACCGCGCCGCTCCTGCTCACGGCGCTCGGAAACCTCTTCTTCAGCACCGATCTGCTGCGGCCGATCGCCGCGTTGCCGCTGCAGATCTATCAATACGCCGTCTCGCCGTACGACGATTGGCACACCAAAGCCTGGGGGACGTCACTCGTCCTCGTCGCGGTGATCGCGTCGTTCAGTCTCATCTTGCGTGTCCTGGTCCGGGACCGCGCGCGATGAAAGGGGCCGTCGACTCCATCGACCCAGCGACCAGCGAGGATCGCGGCACGCTGACGGTAGGAGCGCGACAGACGCCAACGCCAGGCAATGATGCCGCCGCGCCCGCGATCCGGCTGAAGGGACTCTCCGCCTGGTACAACGGGACCCAGGCGATCGGCGACGTCAGCCTTGACATCCACGACGGCTCCGTGACGGCGATCATCGGCCCGTCCGGCTGTGGAAAAAGCACGCTGCTGCGCTGCCTCAACCGCATGCACGAGGTGACCCCGGGCGCGACCGTGAGCGGCCAGGTCCTCCTGGGCGATCTCGACGTCTACGCCGCGGGTACCGATGCGGTCGAGGTGCGGAGCATGATCGGCATGGTCTTCCAAAAGCCGAATCCCTTTCCGATGATGTCCGTCTACGACAACGTTGCGGCAGGGCCGCGGCTCCGGGGTTGGCGGCGGTCGCGCAGCCAGCTCGACGACCTCGTCGAGCGCAATCTACGCCGGGCCGCGCTGTGGGACGAGGTGAAGGATCGCCTGTCGCGCTCCGGCGCGGCGCTTTCCGGGGGACAGCAGCAGCGGCTGTGCATCGCGCGCGCTCTGGCGACGGATCCTGCCGCGCTGCTCATGGATGAGCCCGCATCCTCCCTCGACCCGCTCGCCACGTACAAGATCGAGGAGCTGGTGCGCGAGCTCGCCACCGAGGTGACCATCGTTATCGTGACCCACAACATGCAGCAGGCATCGCGGGTCAGCGCGCATACCGCCTTCGTGCTCGCCGGTGACGACGGCATCGGGCGGCTCGTCGAGTTCGCGAACACCGAGGATCTCTTCACCACACCGCGCGACCCCCGCACCGAGGCCTACATCACCGGGCGGTTCGGTTAGTGACGGGCCACTGATGATCCCGGTCCGTACCATCCATTCGCGCGCCGCGCTCGACGAGGGCATGGAGCAGCTCAGAGTGGACCTGCGCCGGCTGGCCAGTCTCGTCGACGTCGCCATAGAGCGCAGCATCGCCGCGCTCGGCCGTCTCGACGCGCTCGCCGCGGAGAACGTCGTGGCATCCGACCGCGAGGTCAACCAGCTGCGCTTCGCCATCGAGGACCGCGCGGTCCACCTCATAGCGATGCAGCAGCCCATAGCGGGTGATCTGCGGTCCATCATCGCCGCGCTCATGGTCGCGGGCGAGCTCGAGCGGATCGGCGACTACTGCGTGGGCATCGGAAAGATCGTCCTCATGCACGAGCAGCGGCCACTCCTCAAGCCGCTCGTGGATATCCCGCGGATGGCCGCGCTGGTCCGGACCGGCCTGCGTCAGGCCGTGGATGCTCTGCTCACGAAGGACGCGCGGCTCGCCGAGACGATCGCCGCCCAGGACGACGATATCGACCACCTGTACGAGCAGATCTACCGCGAGCTGCTGACGTACATGTTGAACGATCCACGGACCATCGATCGGGCGACCTGGTTGCTCTGGGTGGCGCACAACCTGGAACGCATGGGCGACCGCATCCAGAACGTATGCGAACGAACGGTCTACGAGGCCACCGGCGTCATGCGCGAGTTCTGACACCCCGCTAACATCTCGCGCGGTAAGTGCACATCGTCTTCGCGGCCGCCGAGGTCGCACCCTTCGCGAAGGTCGGCGGCCTGGCGGACGTCGCCGGTTCGTTGCCGCAGGCGCTCGCGCAGCTCGGGCACGACGTCACCGTCTACCTCCCGTTCCACCGGAGCATCGACGCGGCGCGCTACGGCATCCCCGCGGAGGGCACGGAGCGCTCCATCAAGTACGGCGAGGTCCGCGCCCGCGTGCAATACCCCGCGATCGTGAACGACGGCGTGCGCACGGTATTCGTGCGGAATGACCAGCGCCTCGGCCGCGACAAGGTCTACGGCTACGCCGACGACGCGAAGCGGTACGGCCTCTTCTGCCGCGCCGTGGCCGAGGACGTCGTCGAGAGCGCGCCCGACGTCGTGCACGCTCATGACTGGCATGCCGGCCTGCTGGTGCCGCTCGTGCGCGGACCGTTCGGACGCAAGCTGCGATCGACGGCCACCGTCTTCACGATCCACAACCTCGCCTATCAGGGGCGCACCGCGAACACGGTCCTGGACCTCGTAGGACTTCCTCGCCGCGGGCTCGCCGTCGAGGGGAGCGACGAGTGCAACCCGATGGCGCGCGCCATCGCGACGAGCGACGTCGTGAGCACGGTGAGCCAGCGCTACGCCCAGGAGATCCTCACGCCCGAATTCGGCGAGGGGCTCGAGGGCCTCCTGGCGGAGCGCACGGTCGATCTCTTCGGGATCGTGAACGGCATCGACACCACGTTCTTCGATCCCGAGAACGATCCTCAGATACCGGCGCGCTATTCGCGCGACGATCAAGACGGCAAGGCAGCGTGCAAGAACGCTCTCCAGCGCGAGAGCGGCCTCTCCGTCGAGCCGGCCGTGCCGGTGTGCGCCGTCATCGGGCGGCTCGTGGAGCAGAAGGGCATCGACCTGCTCACGTCCGCCGCGCCGAAGCTCCTGGGCGACGGGTCGCAGCTCGTCGTTCTTGGGACGGGTGACCCGGCATACGAGGCGCTGTGGCGCGAGCTCGCCGAGCGGAATCGCGGACGGCTGGCGCTCACGCTGAAGTTCGACGGCGCGTTGGCGCAGCGGATCTATGCCGGCAGCGACCTCTTCCTGATGCCCTCGCGCTTCGAGCCATGCGGGCTCGGCCAGCTCATCTCGCTTCGCTACGGGACCATCCCGGTGGTGCGCGCCGTCGGCGGGCTCGCCGACACGGTTCGGGACGCCGATGAGGACCCGCGCGCGGGCAACGGCTTCGTCTTCAGCGATTACGCGCTGGAGGCCTTCGAGGGCGCGCTCGACCGCGCGATCCACAGGTTCAGGGCAGGTGACGGCTGGCACGAGCTCCGGGCACGCGCGATGAGTGAGGACCACTCCTGGCGCGTATCCGCGCAGAGCTACGTGAAGCTGTACGAGACGGCGCGGTCGAGGCGGCGGGAGTGACCGCGGGCACCGAGCGCGCGAGCATGGTCGTCCTCCAGGAGCTCCTCGCGGAGCTGACCGACGACGTCCGAGCGGCGGCGGAGCGCATTTTCGCGGTGAGCACCGTGACCGGGACGCTGGACCCGCCGGCCGAGATGCACGAGTGGATCGCGAAGCTCTTCGGGTCGGTCGATGCCGTGCGCGCGCAGAAGATCGTGCGCGTCACGAACGTGACGACCCTCGAAGGGGCGCTGTTCAACGAGCTCCGGTCCCGGCGTCCCGTCGAGGTCAAGGGCGGCGAGCAGGTGCGCGACACGATCGCGAAGTCGGCGGGTGACCCGTTCTGTGCCCCGGAGACCGGTACGCCCGCGGATGACTTCGGCCGCATCGTGGGTGAGTACAGCGTCACAGCCTCGAACATCGCGAAGTACGACGGCTACCACGGCGTGCTCGTGTTCCGGGAACACGACCCGCTGGTGCGGCTCGACGCATACGCGATCCGCGATCACCTCGATACGGCCCGGCGGTGGGCGATGGCCGCGCTCGAGCGCGACCCGCTCGCGCGCTACTACTTCCCGATGTGGAACTGCCTTTGGCGCGCCGGTGGCTCGATCGTGCACGGACATATGCAGATGACGCTGACCCGCGCGATGCACTACCCGAAGGTCGAGCTGCTGCGCCGGCAAGCGCTGGACTACGCGGAGCGATGGGGGAGGGGCTACTTCGACGACCTCTGGTCGGTCCACGATGGGCTCGGTCTGGCGGTGGAGGCGGACGGCGCCCGGGTGTTCGCGTCTCTTACGCCGATCAAGGAGCGGGAGATCGTGATCCTCGGGCACGTCGGTGAGGACGAGCGCTCGCTCGCGGCCGGCATCGCGCGGGCCCTCGATTCACTGCGGGCGCAGGGCGTCCTCGCGCACAACCTCGCGTGCTACGTGCCCCCGCTCTCACCCGACGGGGCCGACTGGAGCGGCTTCCCGCCGCTCGCACGCATCGTCGACCGGGGTGACCCCGCGACGCTGACGAGCGACATCGGCGCGATGGAGCTCTACGCCGCGAGCGTCATCGCGTCCGACCCGTTCAGGGTGGCCGAAGCGCTGCGGGCGGCATGACCCGGCGCCGGGCGGGGACCGGCGAGCTCGCTTCCGCCTGCCCGTGAGCTCCCCCTGGCGATGGCTGCGCCCCAACCGCGGTCCTGGCCGTCGCGGTGGCGATCATCAGCGACCTGCTCCACGGGATCGCGTTCGGTCTCCGCGTGGAACCCGCTTTCGACCACCTCCAGCAGCTCGCCATCGGGTCGGGCGGCGCGGCCGTCCTGCGCTGGGTCGCGACACGCTCGGCCTACCACCTGCTCGCGTGGAACGTCCCGCTGGATGCCGCATGAGCTCGTGAGCGCGCCAGGCAGCGAGGACCGCCTACCGCGCGCACGGGCGCGGATTCCAGGTCGGAGGCGCGACGTACCCGTCAGTAATGGTTCCGTCGATCGACGACGTCAGGTGGACCTGGGTGCCAGGACGCCTCGCAGCGGCTGACGCGCCTTCGAGTGTCGCCAACGATGCGGAACGGAGAGGTTGACCGATGCTTCGGCGGATATATAGTTCGGTAAGCGAATAGTACGGTAGTCAAAGGATATGTTCGTAAACGAGCCAAGTGCAGCGGATCTCGACCTCGCGAGGCAGGTGCGCGGCCTCCTGCCCCGGCTGGGGCGCCTCTGGTCCCAGACGCTCCGAGAGGCCGGTGGACCCTCGATCGTTCGGGTTCGCCTGCTCGCCACCTTGAGCGATAAGGGACCGAGCCGGGCCGGCGAGCTCGCGTTCTTCTGCGGCACGACGCCGTCGGCCGTGACCGAGCTGATCGACGGACTGGTGTCCGAGGGCCAGGTGAGCCGCGACGACGATCCGCGCGATCGCCGGGCCGTCGTGCTGACCCTGACGGACCGTGGCCGCGCGGAGCTGCACCGTGTCGAAGACCTCATGACGAACACATTGCTGCGGGCTCTCGAGGGCCTTTCGGTCGCGCAGCGGAGCCGATTGCGGACCGCTCTCGCGGACCTCAACGAGATCTTGAGTGGCCCGGCCGCCCAGAAGGAGACGCATCTTGTCCGATGACATTCACGGCAGGCGCCTGGTCCTGGTGACCGTCGGCGTCATGCTCGCGCTATTCCTCGCGGCGCTGGACCAGACCATCGTTGGTACGGCGCTGCCGCGCATCGTGGCCGAGCTTCAGGGGCTCGACTACTACGCCTGGGTCCTCACGGCGTACCTCGTCACCTCCACGATCATGACGCCGATCTCGGGCAAGCTCGGCGATCTCTTCGGCCGCAAGCCGCTGCTCATCGCCGGGATGATCGGATTCGTCCTCGCCTCGGCCCTCTGCGGCCAGGCGCGCGACATGGTCGAGCTGGTCGCATTCCGTGGCGTGCAGGGTCTCTTCGCCGGTGTCCTTCTGTCCACCGTCTTCGCATCCGTGGCCGACCTTTACCCGCTCGAGCGCCGTGGCCGTGTCCAGGGCATCTTCGGTGGGATCTTCGGCATCGCTTCGGTCGTCGGCCCGACGGTCGGCGGCTACCTCACGGACAACGTCGGCTGGCGCTGGGTCTTCTACGTGAACGTCCCGGTCGGAGTCGTCGCGATCCTGTTCGTGCTGCTCACGATGCCGCGGGTCAAGACCATGGCGACCTGGCGTGATATCGACTTCCTTGGCGCGGGCGCCCTCGCGGCCGGCCTCGCTCCCCTGCTCGTGGCGTTCTCGATCACGCGCGACCACGATTGGGGCTCGCCCGAGGTGCTGGGACTCCTGGGCATCGCGGCCGTCTTCCTCATCGCCTTCTACCTGATCGAGCGGCGCACCGATCACCCGATCGTGCCGTTCGCGTTGTTCAAGAACCGCACCTTCGCCGTTTCGGTCATCACAGGGTTCCTCGTCGCGGTCGGCATGTTCGGCGCGATCGTCTACGTGCCCCTCATCTACCAGGGTGTGCTCGGCATCGCGGCAACGAACTCCGGCCTGCTCATCACGCCGATGATGGTCGGCCTCGTGTTCGGCAGCGTCGTCTCGGGACAGCTCATGCTGCGCGTCGCGCGATACCGCTTCATCGGGACGTTCGCGATCGCCCTGATCGCCATCGGCGTCTACCTCATGTCGCAGATCACGCCCGACTCGCGGCCGGAAGAGGTCGTTCGCGACCTCGTCGTGGTCGGCCTCGGGGTGGGCACGACGTTCCCGCTGTACCTCAACTCGGTCCAGGCGGCCGTGGAGCCGCGGTTCATCGGCGTGGTCACCAGCCAGATCCAGTTCTTCCGGAACGTGGGCGCCACCATCGGCACGGCGATCCTCGGTTCGATCCTCTCCCACCAGCTGCCCATCAACATCGCCGCAAAGATCGACGCCCTGAACCTGCCGCCGCAGGCCCGCGCGTTCGCGCCCTCCGGCTCCAGCAACACGCAGACGCTGTTCGATCCGGCTTCGCTCGCCGCGGCCCGCGCGAACGTACCGCCTCAGCTCCAGCAGGTGTTCGACTCGGTGATCGTGGCCGTCCGCGCGGGTCTCGCCGCGACGCTGCACGACATCTTCCTCGCGGCGATGGCGGCCGCGCTGCTCGCGCTCGTGGCATCGGTGTTCCTGAAGGATGTTCCGATCAGGTCGCGCAGCCGCGGCCAGCGGGCAGCCGCGGAGAGGACCGCACCGGCCTTCGGCGACTAGCGGTGTCCCGGCCGACATCAGCCGGGCTCAGGGCAGGTCGTAATCCAGCGTGAACGTATGCGTGCCCTTCGGGTCGCCTGCGATGCGCGCGTCGCCACGGAGTCCGGTGAGCTCACCCGTTCCCGAGTCGGGCACGACGGTCCACTCGGCCGACTGGGCGCCCCGGGACGCGGTGGCATTGTGATGAAGGAACGTCTTGGTCACTCGCGTCCGGCTCAGCTTCACGCCGACGCGCCGGCGAGCAGCGCGTCGATCTCGGAAGGCGTCGGC
>JALYKU010000136.1 GCA_030774595.1 Chloroflexota bacterium
CTGTCGAGCGCCTGCTCCGGTCCGCCGCACTCGAGCCGTTCGCGAATGCCCTCCACGGTGACGGCGCGCGTCGTGCGGTCGGCGACGAACGCACGACGAAGCGCGTCCTGATCGAGGAAGCGCCACCCGGTGCTCGTGCGACGAAGACCGACGCGCTCGCCGGGTCCGAGCGGATACGGGTCGCGGATGTAGCGCTCGAGCGGGATGAATCCGCGCTCGCTGGCGAAGACATGCTCATCCGGTGTCTCGACGTGCCACAGCGGACGCAGGCCGAGCGCGTCGACGCCGAAGAGGCACGTGTCGCCGACGCGCGCGAGGAACGCGGCCGGGCCCTGCGCGAACGGGCCGAACGCCGCGCGCGCCTGGATGTAGAGGTCCTGCAGCTCCGCGGGCATGCGCTTGATCTCGTTCACGATCGGCGGGAAGAGGAGCTCCATCGCCTCGATCGGGGTCAGCCGCATCGCGAGGACCATGCCGCGCAAGACCGCGTCGACGTCCTGCGAGTCGCTGCCCGAACGCGAGAGCGGGATGCGCAGCGCTTTGGCTTCCTCGCGAAGCCGTCCGATGGTGTTGATCTCGCCGTTGTGCGCGAATACCGCGAACGGCTGAACGCGGTCGAAGCTCGTGCTCGTGTTCGTCGCGTAGCGGTTGTGGCCGTAGGCCATCGAGGTCGCGAAGCGCGGGTCCGCGAGGTCCGCGAAATACAGCGGCAGCTGATGGCCCGCGCCGCGCAGCTTGTACACAGCGGTATGGCGCGAGAGGCTCACGACGGTCGCGGCGGTCAGTCGCTCGATCTCGACCCCCGCCTCGTACAGCGCGCGCGAGCCGGCGCCGTTGCGCGCGGGCGCGAGGAGCGCGAGCTGCCAGAAGCGCGGCTCCTCGGTGCGTCCACGCGGCCCGAGGACGCTGCTGTCGGTGGTGCCCTGTCGCTCGGCGAGGATCTCGATGCCATGGCGCGCGAAACTGCGCCGCACGGCGGCCTGATCCGCATCGCCGTCGCTCGGCGGAATGAACAGGTGGCCGACCGCGAAGCGGCCGCTGCGGACCAGCGTCGCATCGCGGCCCGCGCGGCGGAGGATGTTCGCCCAGAGCGCGCGTGGGATGTCGGTGAGCACACCGGCGCCGTCGCCCTCGCCGTCGACGAGGCCGGACCGGTGCGCGAGAGCGGCCATGCCGTGGAGCACGCCGTCGAGCACCTCATGCGAGGGTCGACCGTCCTTTCGCGCGATCGATACCAGCGCACAGGCATCGCGCTCGTCGCTCACCGCACTACCCCCTTTCTAAACAGAAAAGCCCCCCGGTCTTGGGAGGCTTCGTCGGTCTCGACGTTTCGCTCAGTCGACGCGACTCAGCCTCCACCTCCTGCGGTGCGTGCTGCTGCGGACGACGAGCGAATGATTGTCACCAGGCGATGTTTTACCGGAAGCGAAGGTTGCGGAACAGGGTCCGAAAGGTCGCGAATCGGCGCTAGACGCGCACCCGAGCCGGCAGGACAAGGGCGGGATCGCCGATGCGCGCAGGCCCTTCGACGGCCACGACGGTGCATTCCGCACCGCGGCGACCCACCAAGGCGGCCTGGAAGGCCAGCACGTCGTCGACGCCGAGCATCTTGCCGATGTGAGTGCACGGCGCAGCTTCGCCGTTAACGCGAAGCGTGATCCCGCCAACGCGGAGCTCCGTGCCGGGCTTGAGCGTCGTCACGCCGGGCAGGCCTTCGACGGTGATCTGCTCGCGCAGGTCGCCGGGCTGCAGACCGAGCGCATCGTGTGCCGAACGGTCGGCGATCACGACGGCGCGCTTCGCGCGATGCGCATGCGAGTCGCCCTCGATCCCACCGCCGACGCGTCCGGTGACCGCGTCGACCGCGCGCGGGTGCTCGCCGTGCCGCTCGTGAAGATGGAGGCCGACGACGCGCGCGCTCACTCGAGCACCGCGATGTCGTCACCCAGCGTGACGCGACCCGCTTGATCGACGCGCGCCCACACGCCGAACGAGAGCGGCTCGGTCGATGGCACGTCGCGCCGATAGCGCGCCAGCACCTCGAGCGTGTCGAAATCGCGCATGCCCGTGTCCGGATCGAGCGTCGTCACCCGGCAGCGACCCACGTTGCCCCACGGGATGACGATCGCCTTGCCGACGCGCACCCGCTTTCCGAGCCAACCGTCCTCCTCATGAGCCGTCGCTCCGTCGATCCCGATCAGCATACGAAAGCGCCGCGGATCCACGGGCTTCGCGACGCCGCCCTCTTCCGCCAGGCGCTCGAGCGATGCGAGCGAGAGCAATGTCGCGCCGGCGCGCTCGTCGGCGCGGTCGTGACCGTGCCCCGCCTCGTCAAAACGCACCAGGCGCACGACCTGGCCGAACTCATCGCTCAGCGCCGCCGTCCACGGACCTTCGACCAGATGACCGGGCGCGTCGTGGTCGTAGATCGTCACGACGATCGGCTCGCCGACGCTCACGATGCCGGAGACGCGTTGCCCCCCCA
>JALYKU010000137.1 GCA_030774595.1 Chloroflexota bacterium
ATCGTGTACAGCACGAAGAAGCCGCCGAAGAAGCGGTTCACGACGCCGCCCGCGGTCATCGCCCGCAGCGTCCGCTCGCGCCACACGAATCGGAGGCCGCCGGCGATCTCGCGCCCGATGCTCGAGCGGCCGGCGGCCGGCGTGACGCGCGGCTCCGGCGTCCTGATCAACGCCAGCGAGACCGCTGAAACGACGAACGAGAATGCATCGACGAGCAGGGCGAGCGGAGCGGTGATGACCTGGACCAGGCCGCCCGCGAGGCCGGGACCGCCGATCTCCGCGACCGCGCTGGCCATCTCGAGCTTGCTGTTCCCATCGACGAGCCTGGCGCGTCCGACGAGCGAAGGCAGGTACGAGCGGTACGCCGCGTCGAAGGCGGCGCCCAGCGCGGCCTCGACGAACACGACCGCATACAGCTGCTCGATGCGCAGCACGCCCGCGAACGCCGCGGCGGGCACCGAGGCGAGCGCGACCGCGCGCACCGCGTCCGCCGCGATCATGATCGGGCGTCGGCGCAGGCGATCGATCCAGGCGCCGGCGGCGAGGCCGAAGAGCAGCACCGCCGCGGATGCGCTCGTGAGCAGCAGCGCCATCTGGAGCGGCGTGGCGCCCAGCAGCAGCACCGCGGCGATGGGCAGGGCCGTGCGCGTGACGACCGAGCCGAGCTCCGAGACGGCCTGTCCCGTCCAGAGCTTCATGAAGTCGCGCTCGCGCCAGAGCCCTGTCGTCACGGCGCCGGCTCCCGCTGGTCAGCCTCCTCGACCCGGCGGCCGGTGAGCGTCATGAACACCTCTTCGAGCGTGGCGCCGCCGAAGCCGGCGGACAGCTCGTCGGAGGTGCCCTGCGCAACGAGACGCCCCGCGTGCAGCACCCCGAGACGGTCGGCGAGGCGCTGAGCCTCATCGAGGTCGTGCGTCGTCAAAAGGATCGTGGCGTCGTGCTCGTCGCGCAGGTCACGGATGAACGTCTGCACCTCGCGCTTGCTTCGGATGTCGAGACCCGTCGTCGGCTCGTCGAGCAGCAGGAGCATCGGAGCCGTGAGAAAAGCACGCGCGATCGAGACCTTCTGCTGCATGCCGCGCGACAGCCTCTCGAGCGGCTCACCGAAACGGTCTTCCTCGATGCCGAGGCGCGACACGATGCGCCGCGCGCGCGCACGCGAATCGTCCGGCGCGACGCCGTAGAGCCGGCCCGCGCATACGAGGTTCTCCATCGCCGAGAGCTTCTTGAAGAACGAGGCTCCGACGGACACGCGGTTGATCAGACGCTTGACCGCGAGCTCCTCGAACCGCACGTCATGGCCGAAGACTCGCACCTCGCCCGCATCCGCTTGGAGCAGCGTCGAGAAGACGCGGATCAGCGTGGACTTGCCGGAGCCATTCGCCCCGAGCAGCCCGTAGATCTCGCCGCGGCGGACGGTGAGCGAGACGTCGTCGACGGCTCGTGCGCCCTTCCCGGCACGCTTCGGTCGCGGGAAGGACTTCGATACGCGGAGCGCCTCCAATGCGACGTCCGGGAAGTGCCGGGTCGGTGGTCGCGGGGCCAGTTCGATGCCGAGGGCCATGGCCGTTTTCTCCTTACTCTTCAGGTCTCGCCGGCCCTCGGTCTCGCCAGAACGGAATACAAAAGACCGTGGGCCTCGCTGCCCACGGTCCGTCGCGCTCGATCGACCCCTAGCGGGTCAGCGCATCGGCGCAGTGGGCAGACTGCTCCGAGGACGTGCCTCGGTGGCCGCGCTGCGGAGGAGCGGGAACGTCAACAACCTCTGCGCCACTTCCTTTCGCGTGTGTCCCCTGGAGGCAGCGAGACTCTAGCGTGCCTGGTCGCCTGCGGTCAACCAAGGACCTCGTGCGCGGGGAGCCGCACGATGGCTGGTTCGCGCGGAAAAGAAATGACGGACCCGCTCAGGGAGCGGGTCCGTCCGATGGATCGGCGGTTGGCGCTAGACCGCGCGGCGGCCGCTCAGCAACTGGAACACGAGCACGATGAGCGCGATCACCAACAGGATGTGGATCAACGCTCCCAATGACGGCAACGCGACCACACCCAGCAGCCACAGGATCAGTAATACGACGACGATCGTCCAAAGCATCGGGGGCACCTCCTTGCGCCCCGACTTCGCGGCAATCGCCGTGCCACTGACTTTCTGGCGGTCGCTCGCCCGCGCCTGGGCGCCACTAGCACTTCTGCAATTGCCCTCGGCAGAACGCGCCGGCGTTGATCGCCGAGTGGACGTTGAAGTACCAACCGGCCGGATTGGTGATGATGCTGTGGGCCATCGCCGGATCCACCGTAAGGTCGGACTTCGTGAAGGTCGCGCCTCCTCCGCTCATCGCGGGCGCGTTGTCCTTGGTGATGCTTGAATTGACCTTGACCGGTCCATTCGTCTTCGAGTCGCCCTCATGGAGGTGAGAAGCGGCGACCTGCGTGGTGGCGCCCGCATCCGCCGATCAGGCCGTCGACGTCTCCGGCGTGAGCGACATGTGCGGCGTCTGCTTCGGCTCCTCTTCGCGGGGAGGCGGCTGCGGAGCCGGCTGATCGGACGGGAGTCCGATCTCAGCCTGCCGCTCGCTCGGGGGATGCTCGCCGGGACGTGGGGGAAGGCCTCCTCGTGATTCCATATGGCCCAGAAGCCGCATCGGGCGTGCCATCGCGCGGCGGCGGGGTGCCGGTCATGAGACGTGTGTGAACGTTATCGGCGGGAGCGTCGCGCCGCGAACGCCCGGCGCGAGCGTGAGCCGTGGCGCTGCGGTCGGGGT
>JALYKU010000138.1 GCA_030774595.1 Chloroflexota bacterium
ACGTCGGGCCGCGGGTCGGACATCGACGCCGCCGCGGACTCGACGGCGGACGAGACCAATCGGAGCTGCTCGGCCCACCTGAGTTGGTCCGCGGAGAGCTCCGCGTGCGACGTGCCGCCCTGCGGCCCGACGTCGCGCTTCAGTTCGGCGAAGATCAGGCGGGGGGCGCGAACGAGCGTCAGATCTGGATACCCGGCGCCACCGCGGTTGACGTTGCGCACGCGGACGCGCGCGCCCGAGCGGCGGGCGACGATGCGGGAGGAGTTCTCGACGCGGAAGGCGAGCCAGCCGTAGAGCTGCGCGAGCTTGAGGACCTGCTGGGCGAAGGCTTCCTCGGTGATTGGAGCGGCGGGGGTGAGGGTCACTTCGCGCGCGCCACGAACGCGTCGCGGTTGCACCGCTCGGCCTCGCTCGCGGCGGCCTCGAGCGCGGACGCGAGGCGGTGCGCCATGAGCGGGGTGAGGGCCTTCGGCCCGTGGGATGAGACGACGACGCCGAAGCAGCCCCGCCCGCTCCACATGCAGACGTGCACCTTGTGGATCGTTGTCCCGCGGCGCCAGTCGGGGACGGCCGGCAAGGCCGTGCCGATCTCGTCCCTGGCGGCGGTCACGACACCCCATCCCCCGTCGTGGCCGCCGCCTTTACCGAAGTCGGGAGGACGTGCTCGACGACGACTTCGAGCGCGGATTGCCACGTACGATCCGCGGGGACATGGGTTCATCGCCGCGATGAGCGTGAAGCGCGCGGGATAGGTCGCGGCCGACCCGGCGCGGGAAATGGTCACCCACCCCTCCTCGAGCGGCTCGCGGAGCGTCTCCAGCACCTGAGGAGAGAACTCCGCGAGCTCGTCGAGGAAGAGCGCCCCGGTATGGGCCAGTGTATGATGATAACGCATGGTGAAGGCAGCCGCCATCTACTGCCGCATCAGCTCCGACCCCACCGGGGAGGAGGCCGGCGTCGACCGTCAGCGGCTCGACTGCCAGGCGCTCGCGCAGCGCAAGGGCTGGCCGATCATCGAGACGTACATCGACAACGACCTCTCCGCGTACAGCGCCAAGGTCCGCCCGGCCTATCAACGTCTGCTCGAGGACATGCAGAGGCGCACCGTCGATGCGGTGATCGTCTGGCACGAGGACCGCCTCCACCGCCAGCCGCGCGAGCTCGAGCGTTTCATCGACGTGGCGAACGCCGCGAAGGTGCAGCTCGCAACGGTCAGCGGCGAGCTCGACCTCGGGACCGCGGAGGGGCGTCTACGCGCCAGGATGCTCGGGAGCGTCGGCGCGTATGAATCCGAGCACCGCGCCGCGCGCATCCGTCGGAAGCACGAGGAGCTGGCCGCGGCCGGGAAGGACCACGGTGGCGGCGATCGTCCCTTCGGATTCGAGGAGGACCGCGTCACCGTCCGCACGATCGAGGCGAAGCTCATCCGCGACGCGGCGAAGCGCGTCCTCGCCGGCGACAGCCTCCGCGGGATCGTCCGCGAGTGGAACGCGAAGGGCATCGTCACGAGCGCCGGGGGCGCGTGGTACACGGGCGCGCTGCACAAGGTGCTCACGTCCGCGCGCATCGCCGGCTGGCGCGAGCACCAGGGCGAGCTCGTGGCGAAGGCGACGTGGCCCGCGATCATCCCCCGCGCGCAGTCCGACCGGCTCCGCGTGATGCTGCGCGATCCCGCGCGGCGGCTGAACCGCGGAGCCCGGCGCTACCTGCTGACGTCGTTCATCCGCTGCGCGCGGTGCGGCTCGCGCCTCCACGCGCGCCCGCGCGGCGACAAGAAGCGCTGCTACGTGTGCGCCTCAGGCCCCGGCTTCAACGGGTGCGGCGGCATCCGCGCGATCGCCGAGCCGCTCGAGGAGTTCGTGACGCGCGTGGTCCTGAGCGAGCTCGACACCCCCAAGCTCGCGGCCGCGCTGGCGAAGGGCGCGCGGGCGTCGGAGAACGACGACGGCGCCGGCCTCGCCGAGGACCAGGCGCAGCTCTCCGAGCTCGCGCGCGACTGGGCGGCGCGGAAGATATCGCGGGCCGAGTGGATCGCGGCGCGCGAGGTGATCGAGGCCCGGCTCGAGGTCGCCCGGGCGAGACTCGGGCGGGCACGCACGAGCGCCCTCGACCGCTACCGCGGACGGCCGGGCGCGCTGGCGAAGGCATGGCCCGACCTGGATATCGACCAGCGCCGCGCGGTCATCGGGGCGCTGGTGGAGCGAGTCGAGGTTGGCTCGGCCGTCCGCGGGCACAACTACTTCGACCCCGGTCGCGTGGCCGTGGTCTGGCGGGTCTGACGCGCACCAGGACGCGCACGCCGCGCGAGGACCCCGAGTGGCGGCAGCGAGGCGCGTTGTACGAGAAGGCGTGGGCCGCGGCGATGCGGGACCCCGGGTACAAGGCCGCGTATCGCGTCGCCTGCGACGAGTTCGCGGAGCTCCTCGCGACCAGGGGGGCGACCGTGGAGCGATTCTGGGAAACGATCGGCACCGCCGCGGCCTACGCGGTTAGCGCCGCGCCCGCCCTGGCCGAGGCTGCGGCAGCGCTGCCCGACGGGCGACCATCCCTCGTCGCGAAGAGGCTCATCGCCAGCCTCGCCGATGACCACCCGCAGGACCCGCTCGCTCGCAAGATCCGCGACGAGCTCACGCGGATCGAGCCATCTGTGGCGATCCCGCCGCGACCGCTCGATGAGATCCGTGAGTCACTCGACGAGTGGCCCGAGGTCGGACGGCCTGCGGGTCCGTCGGAACCGTCCGACGATCTAAGAAAAGTTCGGCGCGATGCGGAGAAGCTTGAGGCGCGCATCCTCGACGAGCTGCGCGGCCTGTTGGAACAGAAGCGGGACCCAACGGTCCGGAACGTTGCCGGTCAGCTGGGCATCGGAAGGCGAACCCTGATCGACGATATGGAGCATCACGGGCTCATCTGGCGCGAGTTGAAGAAGGCAGCGAAGGCGGACCAAGACCGGAAGGCCTAGCCGAATATCCCGCACTTCTGAAAAGTGCGGGATATCCAGACAGACCCCTCGTGGGTACCGAAACTCGGTTGCTATGCGGATTGGTCTTCCGGACGCGACCATCGAAGCG
>JALYKU010000139.1 GCA_030774595.1 Chloroflexota bacterium
CCGGAGGCCCGCACGATCATCCAGCCCACGAGGACCGACCCGGCGACCAGCGCGGCCACGACGACCCCGAGGAGCAGCGCGGCGCGCCAGAGGAAGCGGCGGCGCATCGCTCGCCACCCGTCCCCGCGCCCGTGCGGCGGCCATCCCTCGCCCTCGGGCCACCACGGAGGTCGGCCCCGCCGCCCCTCCCAACCGCCGCGGTGCTTCGGGAAACTCACTCGTCGGCGAACCGGTACCCGACACCGTGGACCGTCAGCAGGTAACGCGGCTCTCGCGGATCGGGCTCGAGCTTGCGACGGATGTTCTTCACATGCGTGTCGATGGCGCGCTCGTACGACTCGATGGCGGCTCCCTGCAGCACGTCGAGCAGCTGCGCCCGGGTGAAGACGCGCCCGGGCTGGCGCGCGACCGCGGCGACAAGCTGGAACTCGCTCGGCGTGAGATCGACATCCCGCGAGCCCGCGGTCACGCGCATCCGCGGCACGTCGAGAGTGACATCGCCGGCGCGGATCACCTCGGGTCCGGACTCGAGGACTCCTTCCACGCGGCGGAGCACCGCGCGGACACGAGCGACGAGCTCCTTGGGGCTGAACGGTTTCACGATGTAGTCGTCGGCGCCGAGCTCGAGCCCGGCGATCCGGTCCGACTCGTCGCCGCGCGCCGTGAGGATGACGACCGGAACGCGCGAGTCCCTGCGCAGCGAGCGCGTGACATCCAGGCCATCGATATCCGGGAGGCCGAGATCGAGGACGATAAGGTCCGGTCTGACTGAGCGGGCGAGCGAGAGGGCGGACCTGCCGTCGGAGGCGATCCGAACGGCGAAGCCCGCCCTCTCCAGGTAATCGCGCGCGATCCGCGCGATCTCCGGCTCGTCCTCGACGACGAGGACCGTCCTCATCCGCCGCTCACCGGTCCGCGGGCGTCCCGGGGCCCCCTTGTCCGTCGCGAGGCCCATGCGCCTGACGATGCCACTCGTCCAGCATGCCCCCGCGCGCGCCGAGGTGGCCCCCGCCACCCCAGCGCGCCCCGCGGAACGCGAACACGAGCAGGAAGATGAACAGCAAGGGGAACAGGAAGCCGAGGAAGCCGAAGCCGAACGGGTGGTAGTAGCCGTACGGGACGGCCGCCGGGGCGCCCTGCGCTGCTGTCGCGAGTCCCTGCGCGAGGCCGGCCTGGTACGCGCCTGCGCCCACGAGTACAGCGCCGATGGCGAGCGTGATCGCGAGCAAGATCCGCCGATCCATGGTCTTTCTCCTTCGCGGTCTTACGAGGAGCATCGCGCCGAGTTGTGGGGCGTTCGTGAGCGCGGCGTGGAAGTTCGGAGGTGGCTTGAGTGCCTCGCAGACCCGGAGGTGGCTTGAGTGCCTCGCAGACCCGGGGGTGGCTTGAGTGCCTCGTAGACCCGGAGGACGATTGAGTGCCTCGGAGACGGGTGCCCCCCGCGCGTCACCGCCCGCGGCACGGCGCATGCGTCGTGGCCAGCGCGATGGACTGGTACGTCCCGCTGGTCGGCGCGCTCTGGCTGTTCAGCGGTGCACTGATCGGCTACGCGGCGGCCCGCCTCAGCATGTAGCCGCGGGAGTCCGCCACTGGGGTCTGCGTTCGCCGCGACGGCGGGCAACCAGGAGACGTGCCTGCCCCCCGACGCGCCCACCGCGGGCGGCGACGAAGAACGTGAGCAGCCCCGCGAGCGGAACGGCGAAGAGTTGCGCGATTGAGGTCGTCCGGCGTCGGGGGCGAGCCCGCGTCGAAGCTCACAGGCCTCGTCGTGCCTCGGATCGTGAGGTCGCCCTTCACGGTGTAGGTGTTCTTGCCCTTTGGCTCCACCGAAGTGCTCCGGAAGACGATCTCAGGATGCTTCTCGGCGTCGAAGAAGTCCGCGCTCGCCAAGTGTCGGTCCCGCTTCGGATCGTTCGTGTCGATGCTCCGAGCGCCCATCGCGGCGAATACCTTCGCGCGCGCGGGATGCTGGGGATCGAACTCGAGACTTCCTCGGACCTTTCCGAACTTGCCGCGAACGGTCGAGATCATCATGTGCTTCACCCTGAAGGTGACCGCCGAGTGGCTCGGGTCGATGTACCAAGCGCTCATGCTGCTGTTTCCTCTCCTTCCGGCGCCTCGCCGGAGTCTGTCCTTCACCACCCGAAACCGGTTGAGCGCGCAACTTATTCCGACCCCCCGGAACCGCCAGACGATGCTCTCATTGTTGTATACTCAACGGCATGCCGGCCGCCGCTGCCACCCGCTCGCGCCGCCTCTCCGAGATCGACCTGCGCGCGTGGAGCGGCTTCCTTCGTGCGCACGCCGAGGTGAAGCGCGCGCTCGAGCGCGACCTCGAGCGCGCGGGCCTGATCCAGCTGTCGGACTACGGCGTGCTCCTCGAGCTCGCTCGTGGGCCCGCCGAGGGGCGGCGCCCCATCGAGCTCGCGAGCCTCGCGAGCCTGACGAAGAGCGGGTTGACGCGATTGGTGGATCGGCTGGAGACGGCGGGGCTCGTCGAGCGGCGCGCCTGCGCGAGCGACCAGCGAGGCAACCTCATCGCGCTGACGGCCAGAGGCCGCCATGTCTTCCGGCGTGCCGCACCCATGCATCTGCGGGGCATCGCGCGGTACTTCGTGGATCGCCTCGATCATCGTGAGCGCGCCATCTTGGCGCGCGCTTTCGAGAAGTTGATCCATCAGGAGCACCGTCCATCGGAGTGATCACCGGCGATGCGGAAGCGACTCGGCGATCGCGCGAACGGTCGCGGCGCTTCGAAGGCGGCGGCCAGTAGCGCCCGACGCGCTACGATTCCACCCTCCGATGAGCGGCGCTGCGAGCCTGCCGACCGGCACCGTCACCTTCCTCTTCACCGACATCGAGAACTCGACGAAGCTTCTCCAGCGTTTGGGCACCGAACGCTTCGACGAGGTGCTCGGCGCGCATACCCAGGCACTGCGGAGCGCGTTCGCCGACGGCGGGCACGAGGTGCGCGTCGAGGGCGACGCTCTCTTCGTCGTGTTCCTGAGCGCGCCAAGAGCCGTGGCCGCGGCCGCGGCCGCGCAGCGCGCGCTCACGAACGAGACCTTTCCGCACGACGCCGAGGTGCGCGTGCGGATGGGGTTGCACACGGGAGAGGGAACGACGGCGAGCGTCCGCGCCGGCGCGGACTACGTCGGCATCGACGTCCATCGCGCGGCGCGCATCACCGCGGCCGGTCACGGCGGACAGGTGCTGATCTCGGACACCACACGGTCACTGGTCGAAAATGCGCTCCCCGCGGGCGTAACACTGCGCGACCTCGGCGAGCATCAGCTCAAGGACCTTGCGCGTCCGGAGCGCCTCTTCCAACTTGTCATCGAGCGTGTGCGCGCCGACTTCCCAGCGATCCGCGACCAAGGCGACGTCCCGTCGAGCGTCCCAGCTCAGCTCACGAGCTTCGTCGGGCGCGAGCGTGAGATCGAGGAGGGGTCGAAGGCCCTCGCCGATGCGCGGCTGCTCACGCTCACCGGCCCGGGCGGCACGGGGAAGACCCGGCTGTCGATCGCGATCGCCGGCCGCGTGGCGGCGGATTTCCCGGACGGCACGCACTGGGTCCCGCTGGCCTCGATCTTCGATCCCGAGCTCGTCCTTCCCACCATCGGCTCCTCGCTTGGGCTCGCCGACTCGGGCTCCCGGCCCGTGCGCGAACGCGTGATCGAGCACGTCCGGGGAAAGCGCGCGCTCTTCGTCATCGACAACTTCGAGCAGGTGCTGTCGGCTGCCGGAAACATCGGGGAGATCCTCCGCGCCGCGCCCGGCGTCAAGGCGATCGTCTCAAGCCGCGCGCCGCTGCGGGTGTACGGCGAGCGCGAGTTCCCGGTCCCGCCGCTCGGGGTGCCGGAGCGTGGGGCCGCGGCGGACCCCGACCGTCTGTCCCAGTACGAGTCGGTCCGGCTCTTCATCGACCGCGCGGTCGCGGTGACGCCGGACTTCCGCATCACCAACGACAACGCGCCAGCGGTCGCGGAGATCTGCGCCCGTCTCGACGGGCTGCCCCTTGCGATCGAGCTCGCGGCCGCGCGCGTGAAGCTGCTCCCTCCTGCCGCGATGCTGTCCCGCCTCGAACGCTCGCTCGCGATGCTGTCCGGGGGCGCGCGCGACCTGCCGGAACGGCAGCAGACGCTGCGCGGCGCGATCGCGTGGAGTTACGACCTTCTCGCTCCCCGTACGCGGCGGCTCTTCGAGCGCCTCGCGGTCTTCGTCGGCGGGGCCTCGCTCGAGGAGATCGAGGCCGTGTGCGGCACGTCCGATGAGCTGAGCATCGACGTCTTGGAAGGCGTCGGCGCCCTCGTGGACCACAGCCTCCTGCGGCAGCGCGAAGTGGCCGGCGACGCTCGCTTCCAGATGCTCGTCACGATCCGCGAATTCGCGCGCGAGCGTCTCGAGGCATCGGGCGACCTGTTCGAGCTCGCCCGGCGGCACGCTGCGGCATACGTCGCCGTGGCCGAGCGCAACGCCGCGGAGCTGACGAGTGCCGCGAGTGGCCAGCGTCTCGATCGGATGGAGCGTGAGCACGACAACCTGCGGGCCGCAATGGAGTGGGCGATCCGGAACGACGCCGCGACGGCGATGCGCCTGGGGTTCGCGATGTGGCGCTTCTGGCACATGCGCGGTCACCTCGAGGAGGGCCGTGGCGTGATCGAGCGCGTGCTGTCCGTGCCCGACGATGCCGTGCCTCAGGGACTGCGCGCGAAGGCCCTGGAGGCGGCAGGAGGCACTGCCTACTGGCAGGGTGATATCGACGCGGCCAGGAGGTTCTATGACCGGGCGCTGGAGTTATCGCGCGCGTCCGGCGAACGGCACGAGGTCGCGAACGCTCTGTACAACCTTTCCTTCAGCTACACACTTCCCGATGCGCCGCTGCGCGACGTCGCGGGGGCGCGGACACTGCTCGAGGAGGCGCTGGCGCTCTACCGGCAGCTCGGCGACGAACGTGGGGTCGCCAACGTGCTCTGGGCGATGACGGATGTCCTGTATGCCGAGGGACGGCTCGATGAGGTCGCTCGAGTGGCGGAGGAGGCGGCGACGATGTACCGCAAGCTTGGCGACCGGTTCGGCCTGGGCTGGGCGCTGTTCATGATCGGGAACGCCGCCTTGGTGCTCGACCAGCTCGGGCGGGTCCGAACCTCGCTGACCGAGGCGGTCGGTATCTTCCGCGCCGCCAATGACGTTTCCGCGTTCACGCTGCTGTTGGACGGCTACGCGGCGCTGGCGCTCGCCGAACAGCGGCCCGCGCGTGCCGTCCGCCTCGCGGGCGCGGCCGAGGCGCTGCGCGAGCGCACGGGGTCCGAGCTCGGCCGTTTCACGAGAGAGTTCGTCTCGCGGGAGATCTATCCGACCGATGCGCACCGCGCCGCGTACCCCGAGGACTGGGCGGCCGGGCGCGCCATGGATGCCGACGCGGCGGTCGCCTACGCGCTCGGCGGCGACAGCGGCTGACCGCCATCGTGGATGAGCGCGCCGAAACGGGTCGCCCTCCCTCACCGGCGCTCTCGGCTGACCGAAGGAGCGCACTCCGCGCGCATCGTGTAGCTCGGGCCACTCGGTCACCGCCCGCGGCCGATGCGCTCGGGCACCTCCACCGCTTCGAAGCGGTCGGTGCGCTCGTCCCAACGGTGCAGCAGCCGCGC
>JALYKU010000140.1 GCA_030774595.1 Chloroflexota bacterium
ACGTGGACCGGCTCGCCGTGCGAGCCGGGGTAGCGCGCGCAGATGGCGCGCACCCGCGTAGCGAGCGCTTCGGGGATCGGCCGCATCGAGACCACCATCGGTCCGCGTACCCTCCCGACCGGCGCGCATTCCACGCGCGTCCGATACATCGGAACGGTGCGGCCGAGCTCGATGTGGCGGATCGCGATCCCTTCCCGCTGCAGCGCGCGCTCGAAGGTGTACGAGCAGCCGATCAGGAACGCGACGAGATCGTCGCGCCAGAGCGCACGGAGGTCATCGAGCTCCCGCCACCGGCCGGAGCCGTATGCGCGGTAGCCGGGTAGGTCCGTACGCAGGTCGGCCTCCGGCGCCACGCGCGTCGGATGCGGTGACCCCGCTGCGGTCACGTCGAGCAGCGGACAGGGCTTCGGGTTGCGCAGGCAGAACGCCTGGAAGTCGCCGGCCCAGTCGCGCGGCAGGACGACGAGGTTCGCCTGCGCGTATCCGGGAGCCAGCCCGGCGGTCCCGCCGCGATGACGCCCTTCCCGGATCGCCGCGCGAACTCCCGCGGGATCGAGCGATGCCAAGGCGGACGCCGAGGAGCTCACGTCAGCGGAACCCACCGCTAGATCCCGAGGTACGCCTGGCGCACCAGGTCGCTGCCGAGGAGCTCGCTGCCCGGGCCGTCGAGGACGACCCGGCCGGTCTGCAGGACATAGGCGTGGCCGGCGATCTCGAGCGCCTCGCGGACGTTCTGCTCGACGAGCAGGACCGCGGTGCCGAGCGTGGGGAGGCGCCCGATCGCGTCGAACAGCTTATCGACGATCAGGGGCGCGATGCCGAGGGTGGGCTCGTCCAGGAGCAAGAGGCGCGGGCGCGACATGAGCGCACGGCCGACCGCGAGCATCTGCTGCTCGCCGCCCGACAACGTGCCGGCTCCCTGGCGGCCGCGCTGGTGCAGCACCGGGAAGAGCTCGAAGACGGCGTCGCGCGCTTCGCGGATCGCTCGCGCGTCGCGCACGGTGTACGCGCCGAGGCGAAGGTTCTCGCTCACGCTGAGACGCGCGAACACGTGGCGGCCCTCGGGCACGTGCGCGATGCCGAGACGCACGATGTCGTGCGCGCGCAGGCCGACGACGTCCCTGCCACTGGTCCGGACGAAGCCCGCGCTCGGACGCACGATCCCCGAGAGCGCGCGCAGCAGTGTCGTCTTCCCTGCCCCGTTCGCACCGACGACCGCGATGATGCTCCCCTCCGCGACCGACAGCGACACGTCGCGCAGCACGGGAACGCCGCCGTACCCTGCGACGACGCCGCCCACCTCGAGCAGCGGCTCGTTCATGAGGAGCGCGCGAAGCGCGTCCCGAGGTACGCTTCGACGACCTTGGGATCGCGGGCGACCTCGGCCGGAACGCCCTCGGCGATCAGGCGGCCCTGCTGGAGCACCACCACGCGATCGGCCAGTGGCATCACGACCTCGAGGACGTGCTCGACGAGGACGATCGTGAGCCCTCGGTCGCGCAGCCCGCGGACGAGCGCGACCGCCTCGGCGACCTCGCGGGGATTGAGCCCGCTCATGACCTCGTCCAAGAGGACGACGCGTGGATCGGTCGCGAGGGCACGCGCGAGCTCGAGCCGCTTTCGCTCCGCGGTCGTGAGGTTCCGCGCCAGGACGGCGGCGCGAGCGGCGAGGCCGAGCTCATCCAGGATCTCGAGCGCGCGGCTTCGCGCGCGGCCGACCGCCGGCCCGCGCAGCAGCGCCCCGACGAGGACGTTGTCCAGTGCGCTCAGGGACGGGAAGACGCGGACGACCTGGAACGTCCGCACGAGGCCGCGCATCGCGAGCTCGCTCGCCGAGCGACGCGTCACGTCCGCGCCCGCGAGGCGCACGCGGCCGGCATCGGAACGCAGGAACCCCGTGATGCAGTTGAAGAGCGTCGTCTTTCCGGCGCCGTTCGGCCCGAGGAGCCCGACGATCGAGCCCTCGGCGACCGCGAAGGAGACGCCATCGTTCGCCAGCACCCCGCCGAACCGTTTCGTGATGCCGTCGACCTCGAGGATGTCGGTCATGATGCGCGCGCCAGACGCCGGATGAGCCCGTCGCCCGCGGCCGCGAGGCCGCCGGGCTGAGCGACGCTGACGAGGACGATGAGCGCGCCGTAGATCACCAGGTCCGCGCCCCGTCCGGTGCCTCCGAACTGGATGCGGGTGATCTCGGAGAGGGGAACGAGGACGCACGCTCCCAGGAATGGCCCGTACGCCCGGCCGGCGCCGCCGAGGATCGCCACGAGCGCGACGAGGATGGACAGCGAGAGCGGGAAGACCGAATCCGCGTCGATGAACAGGACGTACTGCGCGTAGAAGGTGCCGCAGAGCGCGGCCAGCGCGGCCGAGACGGCGCCCGCCGCGAGCTTGTAGCGCGGCACCGAAACGCCGACGCTGCGGGCCGCGGCCTGGTCCTCGCGGATCGCGCGCAGGTAGTAGCCGATGCGCCTGCGCTCGATCAGCAGCGTCACGGCGAGCGCGAGCGCGTAGAGCGCGAGCGCGATGAAGTAGTACGGCACGCGGGTCTCCTGGAACTGGTAGTTGATGAGCGCGGTCGGCAGGATCGGCAGGAAGAGTCCGCGTGCCCCACCCACGACGTCGCTGCTGCGGACGAGCGTATGCGCGATCTCGCCGACCACGATCGTCGCGATGGCGAAGTAGTGGCCGGCCAGCCGGAAGGTCGGATAGCCGATCACGAGCGCGAACGCCGCCGCGACCAGCGCGCCGGCGAGCATGCCGAGCCACGGGGTAAGCCCCAGGCGCTGCAGCAGCAGCGTGCTGGTGTAGGCACCGGTCCCGAAGAAGACGGCGTGGCCGAAGGAGACCTGGCCGGCATACCCGCCGAGGATGTTCCACGCGGTGCCGAGCGCCGCGTAGAGCAGGACGAGCACACCGATGTTGATCGCCGCTGGAGAGCCGAGGACGAACGGATACGCGAGCGCGGCGGCGAGCGCGGCCGCCGGCAGCCAGCGGATCACGCTCGCCCGAGCAGGCCCTGCGGCCGGACGAACAGCACAACAAGGTACAGGGTGTAGGCGATCGCGAACTTGTAAGAAGGGTCGACGAGGATGCCCGCGACGTCGGTGACCACGCCGAGCAGCACGCCCGCGAGCAGGGCGCCGCCGACGCTGCCGAAGCCGCCGAGCGCGACGGTGATGAACGCGAGGAGACCGAAGACCGCACCCACGTCGGGGAAGATCGGGTAGTACGTCGCGAGCAGCGCCCCCGCCGCGCCGACGCAGCCGGCCCCGATGACCCACGAGAGCGCGTACATCCGCGCCGTGTCGATGCCCATGAGCTCCGCGGCGACCCGGTCCTCGGCCGTCGCGCGCAGCGCCGTTCCCACTGTCGTGCGGTCGAGGAGCGCGAAGAGCAGGAGCGTGACGATGAGCGCGCCGACCGCGGCGACGACCTGCGGCCGGCCGACCGCTACCGGGCCGAGGACCACCCCGCCGCTGGAGATCGTCTCGCCCACCTGCCGGAACTGCGGCGTGAAGAAGAACTGGGCGAGGCCGCGCAGCAGGATGCCCAGGCCGAAGGTGGCGAAGATCTGCGCCAGCACGCTCCCGCGCAGCACCGGGCGGATGACCGCCAGGTACACGATCGCGCCGACGAGGCCGAGCACCACGACGACGCCGGGAAGCGCGAGGAGCGGGTCCACGCCGAGGAAGGACCACGCGAAGAACGTCGCGTACATGCCCAGCATCAGGAAGTCGCCGTGCGCGAAGTTGACGACGTCCATCACGCCCCAGATGAGCGTCAGCCCCGCGGCCGAGAGCGCGAGGATCAGGCCGAGCAGCAGCCCCGAGGCGATGCTTTGGGCTAGGACATCCACGTCAACGCTTCGACCACTCGGGAAGTGGCCAGATGAGCTCCTTGCTCGCGAGGTCGAGCGGCCACACCGTCACGTACTGGCCACCCTGGATCTGCACCATGATCCCGCGGCCCTTGGTGTTCTGGCCGGTCTCGTCAAACTTGACCCCGTCCCAGGGCATGATCATCTGGTCGCCCTTCAGGTCGGTCTCGCGGAGCGCGGCCTGGATCTTGGCCGGCTCGAGCGAGCGCGCGCGGTTCATCGCGTCGGCGAGCACGAAGACCCCCGTGAACGCGCGCGCGGAGGTGCCGTTCATGTCGATGCCGTACTTCTGGCGGAACAGGTCGTTGACCTGCTTCACGATCGCCTTTTTCACGCCCAGGTCCTTCGCCCAAACCTCGCGCGAGAGGAGGCCCTCCGCATCCTTGCCGACGTTGGGGATGAACTGCGTGTCGACGAAGCCCGCGTCCATGCCGAGGATCCCCTGGAAGTTGACGTTCTGCTGCTTCAGCCCGCGCACCGCCAGCGTCGCGTCGGCGAGGTACGACGCTTCGATCAGGATCGAGGCGCCCGCCCCTTTGACGCGCTGGATCTCGCTCGTCAGGTCCGGGGTGGTGGCCTTGTACGCCGCGTCCGCCAGCACCTCGTACTTGTACTTGTCGGCGAACTGGCGGGCGAACTTGTTGACGTCGCTGCCGAACAGGTCGTCGGTGTGGAGGATCGCCGCCTTCTTCGTGACCTTGTCCGGCGACTTCTTCGCGACGTCGTCGAGGAACTGGAAGAAGTTCTCGGCGAACATCGAGTCGTCCGGCGTCGATCGGAAGAACCACTTGAAGCCGCGGGTCACCAGCGTCGGCGAGCTCGACTCGGGATTCACGAAGGGGATCTGCAGCCGCTCCGCCGATTGGGACGCCGTGGCGGTGACCGCGCTGTTGTATGCACCCAGGACCGCCGCGACCTTCTCGCTCTGGATCAAGCGCTCCGTCTCGGATTGGCCCTTCTGCGGGTCCGCCTGCGAGTCGCCGTAGATGATCTTGAGCTTCGCGCCGCCCAGGTCCTTCAGGCCGCCGCCGTCCTTGGTCAGCGGAAGATCGAAGTCCTTGTTCCCGGTGTTGATGAGCTCGACCGCGAGGTCGATGCCGTTCTTGAGGTCGAGGCCGGTGGGCGCCTGGGGACCGGTGAGCGGGTACACCGCGCCGACCGCGACCTCGGATGGGAAGCTCGTCGCCGCTCCGCCGCTCGCGGCGGGTTGTCCGCCGGTGCCGGTCCCGGTCTGCACGCACGACGTCGCCACGATCACGGTCGCCAACAACGCGACCCCAAGCGCCCTCATACCGCTCCTCCCACCCGTGTTGGCGGTAAGCCTACGGCCCCGCCGGGGGCGCTGCGAAGTGAGGCCAAGGCCGTATGACGCGCGCGAGCGTGGCGCGAGTTCAGTCGGGGCGCCCTTAGGGACCCAGAGGTCCGCTGATCGTGGCGTCAGCCGAGCCGGTAACCCACGCCGCGGACGTTCTCGGGGAGGGGCGCCGCGGCCGCCTTCAGCTTCGCGCGCAGGCGCGCGAGGTGCGCCTTGAGCCACTCGGGGTCGGGATCGCGCTCGTTCGGCCACCCCGCGCGGAGCAGCGCGGCGCGATTCACGAGCTCACCCGGCCGCGCGGCGAGCGCGGCGAGCAGGCGGAACTCGGTCGCGGTGAGCTGGAGCGGCTCATCGCCGACCCGCGCGGAATGCGCGCGGCGGTCGACCTCGAGGGCTCCGATGCGGATCGGCTCAGCGGCCACGGCGGCGCCCTGGCCGCGCCTGAGCAGCGCGCGGACCCGAGCGGTGAGCTCCTTCTTTCCGAAGGGTTTCTCGAGGTAGTCGTCCGCGCCGAGGTCGAGCAGCTTCGCCCGCTCGTCGGTCCCCCTCTCCCCGGTCAGCATCAGGATCGGGGTCGGACCCGCCGCGCGCAGCCTTCGGCATACCTCGTCGCCGGAGAGGCCCGGCAGGCGGCGGTCGAGGATGACGAGGTCCGGCTGCTCCTCCGCGTGCCGCCGAAGCGCCCCCTCCCCGTCGTATGCGGTCGCGATGTCGAACCCTTCGTGGCCCAGCAGCGCGGCGACCATCCCGACCATGGCCCGGTCGTCGTCGACGATGAGCACGGTCGTCACGGCCGGGCGCGCCAGAGCGGCACGCTGAACGCGAATATCGCCCCCGGCGCCGGCCGCCTTCCGGACGTCTTCCTGGGAGACTCCTCGTACCAGAGCTCGCCCCCCTGCGCTTCCACCAATCGCCGGGAGGCGTAGAGGCCGATCCCCGAGCCCGGGGCGGGGACATCCACGGCGCGAACGAACGGATCGAAGATGCGGTCGCGCTCGGAGGCGGGCACGCCCCGTCCCTCATCGATGACGCGGACGACGCCGCGCCCGCGGTCGCGGGCGATCCGCACGGTGATGCGCGTCCCCGCCGGCGCGTACTTCGTCGCGTTGTGGACGAGACCGCCGACGACCTCGGCGGTTCGGCGGCGATCGCCCATGACCCAGAGCGAGGCGCCCGCGCGCGGCGATACCAGACGATGGCGGCGGGCGAGAGGCGCGAGCTCGCGCAGCGACCCCGCGACCGCGCCCCGCAGGTCGAAGCGCGCGCGGCGGACGGCGATGTCGGGCGTTCCCGCGCGCACGGACGCGAGGATGTTGTCCACCAGGCCGTCGAGGCGCGCGACCTGCGCGATAGCGTCGGAGGTCCCGACGCGCCCGGCCTTCTTCTCGCCGAGAAGGTCGAGGTACCCGCGGATCACGGACAGCGGCGTGCGCAGGTCGTGCGTGACGACGGCGACGAATTCGGCACGGGCCCGCTCGAGCTCGCGCAGGCGCTCGGTCGCCTTTCGCTCGAGGTCGTACAGCGTGGCCTTGTCGATGGCGAGTGCCGCCTGGTTCGCGAGCGCGCCGACGAACGCCACTTCCTCGTCCAGGAACTCGGTGCGGCCCCGGACGTGAAGGACGGCGGCGCCGAGGAGCCGATCGCCGACGAGGAGGGGCACGGCGATCTGGTCGCTGCCCACGATGGGACGGGCCTCCGCGAGCGCGGTGCGCGCCGCGTGCAGTGCTCCGCGAGGGAGCTCGCCCGAGCGCGCTCCGACGCGGCCCTCCGCGCCGTCGCGCAGGACGATGGCGCCGGACGAATCGGGGTACACCCGCACGAGCCGGTCGACCACCAGGCCGAGCACCTCGTCGAGCTCGAGCGTCGACGTCAGCACGTTCGAGACCTCGAACAACGCCGACACCTCTCGAAGCTTGCGTTCCGCGTCCCGCTGCAGGCGGCTTTTCTCGATGATCCCCGCGACCTGGTTCGCGATCGTCTGCAGAAAATCGATCTCGGTCTTGTCGAAGTCGCGCGGCGCGACCGTCTGCACGTTCATCACGCCGATGACCTCGTCGCGCGCCACGAGAGGGACGGAGAGCATCGACGTGAAACGGTCCTCGTCGAGCCCAGGGACCCACTTGAAGCGCGGCTCGCTCCGCACGTCGCGGGCGTAGAGCGGGACGCGCGCGTTGGCGACCCAGCCACTGATGCCCTCCCCCATCCGCAGCGTCGCGCGGCCGATGCCGCGGCGATCGAGTCCGTTGGTCGCCGCCAGCCGCAGCAGCCCTTCCCGCCGCTCGAGGAGGTAGAGCGAGGCGACCTCCGCGCGCATGGCGTCGGTCGTGCGGTCGATGACGATCCGCAACATCTCGTCCCAGTCCCTCGTCGAAGAGGCGAGCTGGGCCACCTCGTGAAGGAAGGACAGCTCCTGCAGCTTCCGCGCGGCATCCGTGCCTTCCATGGGGAAATTCTAGGGAGGGACCAGACCTACACCGACCTAGACTCCGAGGGTGGGTATCGCGATCCGCACCGAGCGTCTCTCCAAGACCTTCGGCGGCGTGCGCGCGGTCGAGGACCTCGACCTCGAGGTGAGCGACGGCGAGGTCTTCGGCTTCCTCGGGCCCAATGGCGCCGGCAAGACGACGACGCTCCGGCTGCTGTGCGCGCTGATCGCGCCGACGAGCGGCAGCGCCGTGGTGGCCGGGCACCGTCTCGGCGAGGGCGACATGGAGATCCGCGCGTCCGTCGGGATCCTGACGGAGCAGCCCGGCCTCTACGAGCGCCAGTCGGCCACGGAAAACCTGCGCTTCTTCGCGACGCTGTACGGACTATCGCGAAGCGTCGCGGACGCCCAGGTCGAGCGCTACCTGCGCCTCATGGGGCTTTGGGAGCGGCGCGACGACGCGGTCGCGACCTTCTCGCGCGGGATGAAGCAGCGGGTGGCGATCGCGCGCGCGGCGTTGCACGAGCCGCGCATCCTGTTCCTCGACGAGCCGACCACCGGGCTCGATCCCGACGCGGCGCGGACGGTCCGCGATTTCATCGTGGCGCTCCGGGGCGAGGGACGCACGGTCTTCCTGTGCACGCACAACATGGATGAAGCGGATCGCCTGTGCGACCGGATCGCGTTCTTCCGCGGCACCCTCATCCGGCTCGACACTCCCGATCGGCTGCGCGCCGAGCTCTACGGTCACTCGACGGAGTTCCGGCTCCTGCCGAAGCCGCGGGTCGCGGACCTCGAGGCCGTGCGCCGCGTGGCGGGCGTGCGCGAGGCGCATCTGGAGAACGGGTCGATCGTGGTCGCGAGCGCGGATCCCCTGACGACGAACCCCGCGGTCATCGGGGCCCTCGTCGCCGGCGGCGCCGCCGTCGCGTATGTGACCGATCGAAGACCGTCGCTCGAGGACGTGTACCTGCGGATCGTCGAGCCGTGAGCGCCGTCCTCGCGCGGCGCGCGGAGCGCCCGACGATCCTTCGCGCGGTGTGCGTCCGGGAGTGGCGAGAGGCGCTGGGCAACAAGCTCTTGGTGGGGATGACGCTGCTCCCGCCATTCGTGATCCTGGCAGCCGGGATCCTGGCCGTCGCCGCCGCCGCCATCTATCCGCCGAGCGAGCGCGACGTGCAGGCGCTGTACGCGGCGGCGCCCGCGGTGACCGGGCTCGATCCAAAGGACGCCGTCCAGGGCCTGATCGCCACGTACTTCCTGATCCTGTTCCTGATGATCCCGACGGTCGTGCCGCTCACCATCGCGATCTACTCGGTCATCGGCGAGAAGGCGAACCGCACGCTCGAGCCGCTCCTGGCCACGCCCGTCCGCGTCGGGGAGCTTCTCTTCGCGAAGAGCCTCGCCTCAGCGATCCCCGCCGTGGTCGTGACGTGGGCCGCCTATGCGATCTACCTCGCCGCTGTGCTGCTGCTCGGGAGCCGATCCGCGGCGCACGCCGTCTTGGCGCCCCGGTGGATCCTGGCGATCGCCGTCATGGTCCCGCTGCTCACGATGCTCTCGGTGAACCTGGGCATCCTGATCTCGACGCGCGTGAACGACGTGCGCGCCGCGCAGCAGATCGGTGGACTCGTGGTCGTCCCCGTGGTGGCCATCGGCATCGCCCAGGTCACCGGTCGCGTCGTGCTCGACAACGCATCCTTCGTCCAGATGACCGCGCTCCTCGTCATCGCGGACGTCGCCGTCTTCGCCGCCGCGCGCCTGGCGTTCCAGCGGGAGAACATCCTCGCCCGCTGGCGATAGGGCTCTTTGGGGCCCTGACGCCAAACCGTTCTTGGTTTCATCCCGCGAGTTTCGCCTCCAATGAGAAGCGCAAACCGGTGAGACCGCCGGGCCGGACCGGGTGGCGCACCTGCGGTCTTCCGACCGCCCGACTGGCTCGGCGATGCAGGCCGCCATCCTCTACGGGAAGTGCTCGAGGACGTCGCGCTGATGCTCGACTGCGACCGCGTCCACGCGGCCGCCGATGTCGAGCGCGCACTCGAGGCCGTCGGCGCCACGCGGGCGCGGTTCGCGCGCTCCGCCGGTCCCTGGTAGCGGCCCCGGACACGCATCATCGCCGGTACTCAGTGTCGGGACCTACTGCGACGCGGAAGGGCGCGGCGTGGGCGAGCGGCGCGCGCCGCTCTGGGCCGGGCGCGGCGAGCCGGGCGGCGGGCCCTGTCGC
>JALYKU010000141.1 GCA_030774595.1 Chloroflexota bacterium
GACCTTGAGCTGGGCGTAGGCCGCGAGCGCGCGCTCGGCCTTGAGGTCGAGGGTGTCGGCATCGAGGCGGCGGAGCAGATATGCGGGCGCCGGCGGCTCCTTGGCGCGAACGACCAGATAGACGCTCCTGCCGTCCGGTGAGACCTCAGAGCCGTAGATCCCCTCGGCCGCCGAGCTCTCGGCCGCGATCAGGCCCGTCGCGAGATCGATCCGCTGAATCGCCCGGGCGGTCACCGTCTGGCCATCTTGGCCGTAGTGCCTGTCCGAGACGAAGACCACTAGCGACCGTCCGTCGGGCATGAAGCGCATTTCGATCGACTGCTGGTCGGTGAGCTCCTTCGCCTCGGCGACGAGCGGGCGAAGCAGATCCCACACGCTGGTCTTGCGGTGCACCTTCACCCCGGTCACCGCCAGGGTCGAGGTGTCCACGAGGTCGAGCGTCGCGCCGTCATACGAGAGCGCGACGAGGCGCGTGCCATCCGCGGTCAGGGCGATGCCGGGGCCGACGGATCTCGTCGGCGTGGCGCTCCCCGGCGTGGCGAGGATGTCGCCCATGCTGATGCCGGGCAGCGGCACGGGTGCCGACAGCGCGCCGGTCACGGTGGACTGCACGATCAACGAGAGCGGTTGCTGGATCGACACGTCGAGCGACTCGCTGGCGGGGACCGCCGCGGTGATGTAGTAGATCGCGCCGAGGTCGGGTGCCGTGAGCGTCCGGTCGAGCCAGAAGGTGGGACCGGCCGGCACCGTCCGGATCACGTGTCCGTCCGCCACCGAGATGATCGCCTTCGGATCGCTCAGAGCGTTGCGGTTGCTGCCGATCCGGCCGATCGCGGTCGTCCCGTCGGCGCTCAGCGCGTCGATGACCATCCCGATCTGCGGCACGAGATAGCTGCGCAGCTGACCGGTACGCGCGTCATAAACCGCCCGGGTCGGCGCAGCGAGGTTTCGAAAGTCTCCGACGATGATCGTCGAGCCGTCGGCCGACACGACCGTGTCGAACGAGTTCGAGGACGTTGGTCGGATGTCCAGCAGCGGTCTGGTCGAGAGGTCCTTCAGCGTCACGGGGTCGATCTGGATCCACTCTGAGCCGTTGAACGACGGGCTGAGGTAGATGGCCTTCCCAGCCACGACGCCTGGAGCGGCGGCGCCGATCCGATCGCGGAAGCTCGCGAGCTGGCGGCCCGCGACCACGGCGAAGACCACGATGACCACCGCGGCGGCCAGCGCCAACGGCACCCGCCAACCGGATGTCCGCGGCCGCGGTCGCCGACGCCTAGGCACCCACTCCTCCTCGGGCCGGAGCGGCACTTGGTCCAGGTCCTTCTTAAAGAGGTCGCGCAGTTCCTTGGAGAGCCGAAACGCGGCGCGATGGTTCAAGACCTCGATTCAGACTGAGTTCCTGAGTCGGCGGAGGCAGACAAGGCAGCAGCTAGCGCGCAGAGACTTAAAGATGTCGGAGCCAGATCCGCTTACTCGCCTTCCTGTTTCTCGATGGCGCTCGCGATCTGCTGGGCCACCGCGTCGAGCAGGGACCGCGCCTCGCGCGCGCCATGGCCTTGCGGCAACCGGAACCCGAGACCGTCGCCCTGGCGGCTTCGGTACATGCGCTGGATGAATGCCGGCGCCAAGGGTAGGTGCGCCGCTGCCGTTCGGCGGGTAGCGAGAAGAAGTCGCCAAGCACGGTGTGCGGACCCTCCTCCGCGCCGCAGTCGCACCGCATCTCCCAGACAGTCCCGTCGTCGTACGCGTTGAGGCGATAGTCGATCGTGATCTCCTCGCCTTCCCGGATCTCGCGCAGCGCATAGAGCGTGTCCGTCGTGCTGACTGCGTTCGGCGAGCAGGCGTGGTTCGCGTAGCACCTCGGCTCGGGCAGCATCTGATAGATCCCGACGTCGACCTCGCCGAGATGCTCGCGCTCCCACTCGGTCAGCGCGGGCAGATCCGACTTGCCGACGCGTTGGCCGCTGAAGCGCAGGATCAGCGCATCCTTGGGGAAGGGCCGACGAGCGAAAACTCCAAGCCCCTTTCGGTCGGCCCTGCGAACCTCCACGTCCACGTCACCTGAGGGTAGCGACTCGGTTTCCCGTGGCCTGTCACGCACCCGGCTTAGAACATCCGATGTCCGCCGCCGACGAACAGCAGCTGGCCCGTCAGCCAGCGGGCCTGGTCGGAGGCGAGGAAGACGATCACGTCAGCGATGTCGTCGGGGAGGCCCACCCGCCGTAGCGGTGTACTGCGCTCCATGCCTTCGACCATCTCGGGGGTCACCCACCCCGTGTCGGTGGGCCCCGGCGAGACGATATTGACCGTGATGCCCAAGCGCCCGAGCTCCCACGCCGCGGCTCGCGAGTACGACTGCATCGCGTACTTGCTCGCACCGTAGGAGACCTCGCCCGGGAACGACGCGGAACCGTCGGTGCTGACGTTGATGATGCGACCCCAGGTCGCAGCGCGAGCGAGATGCCGGCGGGCATGCTCGGCCATGATGAGCGCCACCGCCCGTGTGTTCACATCGAAGTTTCGAGCATAGGAGTCGACGCTCAGTTGAGTCATCAGGCGGCCAGCCCAGTCACGGGCATCGGTTCCCGGATCGAAACTATCGCGATCGGAGACCGCCGCGTTGTTCACAACGATCTCCACCGGTCCCAATGCGGCCACCGCGCGATCGAAGAGCGCAGGGACGCTGGCAGGATCCGCGAGATCCATCTCCACGCTGTCAGCGCGGCGCCCCGCGCGACGTATTTCGTTCACCACCTGCTCGGCGTCGTGCTCGCGTTGGGCACGGCCAGCCACGTCGTCGGAGCGGAACCGAAGGAACTGAACGAAGACGTCGCAGCCGGCCGCCGCGAGTCCTCGCGCCGTCGCGGCTCCGATGCCATGGTTCGCGCCGGTCACGAGCGCCACCCGTCCGTGCAGACCGGAGTCCTT
This sequence comes from Chloroflexota bacterium, assembly GCA_030774595.1. The sequence continues at coordinate 2,932 of JALYKU010000141.1, forward strand.
CACGCAGCTGCCTCCATTCCCGACTCGCCATGAACATGCTGCTCGCGGGGACGCGAGCGCGTCACGCGCTCCTCCGAGTGCGGTGACACTTGCGCAGTCGCCTCTGCTGCCGCCGCTGATGTGCGTTCGCGCCTGCCACGCGAGACGTGAGGCTTGCCGGCAATTGCGCGAACGCGCGAAAGAGGCTCAACCAACCCGCGAGAGCGAGCTCGCTGGGCCGCACGCCCAGGTGAATGTCCACGTGGGCGAGGAGCGCGCGCGTCGCGACCTGCCCGAGAACGCGCGCGAGCGCGCGATCGACCGTCGGCTGCCACGCAGTGAAGCAGGCGGTCACGAAGTCCCGGTAGAGCCGTCCCAGGTCCTCTTCTATCAAGGGTGGTCCGCGCTTGCGGAGCCGGAACATCACCACGTCGACGCCAGGAGCGGGGGCGAAGTCATGAGGGATGAATCCATGGAAGACCGCCGGCGCGAACCAAGGCTTGAGCAGAAGCGCGGCGAGCGTCTCCTTCGGCCGTCCCATGAATCGGTCCGCCGCCTCCTTCTGCATGACGAGGAAGGCATCTTTCGGGGGCAGTGTGGCCCTCGTCAGCGTTGTCACGATCTCCGCGGTGACGTCGAACGGCGGGTTCGAAAAGACCTTGTAGGGCGTGCGCGGGAGCCGGAACTGGCGGAAGTTCCCGCAGCGGATCACGACGTTGGTCCTGCTCGAAAGCCGATGGCGAAGCGCGCGGCAAAGGGCCTCGTCCTTCTCGATGGCGACCACGCGGCGACAACGCACGGCGAGAAGTTCCGTGAGATTGCCCGCGCCGGCGCCGATCTCGACCACAAGGTCATCAAGCGTCAGACCCGCGCGCTCGATGAGACGCTCAGCATCGGCAGAATGCCGGAGGAAATTCTGAGTCCGCCACAGGTGGGAACGCTTGCGCTGAGCCATGGGTAGACCTCCGTGCGGGCTGTTTGGGAAGGACGGCACACCACAACAGCGATGCCGATGCGGAACCCGCGGGAGGGCCAGTGGAAGATGGCGCGCGCTCGCGGCTACTTTCGCGAACCGCGCGACGAGCGAGAAGGGGCCCGGAGGGCTCCGCTCAGGCTCGAATTCGGCTCGTCACGCCCATGACCGCGATGCTAGGACACCCCCGCGAGCGTCGTCCACCACTTGTTGCTTCATAGCCACCGTGGACCGACTCCCGTCGCTCAGCGGTTGAGCTTGGACGTGCCCACGCGCAGTAGCGCCGGCAATGCGCGCATGTCCTCGAAGGCGACGGCACCCGCCTCTTCAAGCCGACGGCGGGATGTGAGGCCTCCCGCGTAGCCGAACGCTCTCATGCCGGCGGCCACTGCCGCTTCGATCCCGAATGGACTGTCTTCGATCACTGCGCAGCGCCCAGGTTCGATACCGAGCGAGGCCGCCGCGTGGAGAAAGAGATCGGGCGCGGGCTTCCCGTTCGGTACCTCCGTGGCGCTGAAGGTACGGCCCTTGAAGCGTTCGTAGAGGCCGGCGAGTTCGAGGCTGTAGCGGATCTTGTCGTGGGTGCCGCTCGAGGCGACGCATGTAGGTATCGTCATCGCGTCGAGCGCCGCCACGACTCCCTCGACGGGCTTGAGTTCGGTGGCAAAGGCATTGCGGTACAGGCGCAGGAACTCGTCCTGCCATTCGTCCGCCACGGGCGCGCCGAGTCGCGCGGCGATCTCGCTGCGGATGAAGTCGCCGGAGCGTCCGACGAATCGCTCAACGATGTCGGCCTCGGTCATCGGCCACCCGAGCCCTGTCAGCCCGGCCGCCGCGATGCGGACCGCGATCCGCTCGCTGTCGACCAAGACCCCATCGCAGTCGAAGATCACGAGCTCGAGCTGGCGTTCCACCGGAGCGGTCGGTTGCGTCCCACGGCTGTTCAGCACGGCGCGGCGATGAGCGGGTCGCCGATCAGCGCGCGAGAGTGTCGCGAACCCTCAGTGTGATCGCGGCCAGACGATCTCGCCGTCGTGCCATTCAGGATCGGCTTCGAGGAGTGCGCGCATCGCCTGGTACCGTTCGTCCTGCTTCGGGTCACCCGCGTTGGCGTGGTAGCTCTTCTTGTCTTCGAAGGCGACCACCAGGTAGAACTCGTTCGGGTCACGGTCCATGCGATAGAAAGCCGTCGAAACGAATCCCGGGACTTTGAGCTCCTCGTACTGCTCCATCTCTTGTTCGAGCTTCGCCTGCATGCCGGGCTTGAGCCGCACTCGCGCCACAGTTCCGTACATCAAGAAACCCCCTCCCGTGCGCGCAGCGACGCGCACACAGATCGAGCCTAACCGGCCGCGCCCCCAAGTGGGTCCCGGCGAAGGTCCTCGTCGGGGACCGCGCCCGACCACGATCTCGTTCCCCGCGACCGGGATGACGCGACGCGGATAGGGCTGTTTTCGACGTATCGGCCTCACGTGCCCAGCGTGGCGCGGAAAGCCTTCGGCCGGTCCGGCGGGCCGATGCTGGCGCGACGGTCAGACGATATCGACATGCGGCAGAACGGGTTCGAGAAGAGGCGAGAGGATCCGGCGAAGCTCATCGTTAGCTCGTCGCGTGCGCGGGTCATCGCGACGTACAGTCCGGACCCGCGCTGGATCAGCTCATCGAGATCGGACCCATCCGCTCCGAGCGCGCTGCTGCTCAGGCTCGGGAGCAGGACCCTCTTGAGTCTCGATCGGCATCGCGGCTGTCGGACTGGTGGAGCCTCGGGCGGCGGCCGTAGCGCATCGTCAGCATCGAGGTGGATCGCAGACCGTCCTCGCCGAAGTCCTCGGTCGACAGGTACCGGCCGAGCGCCGCGGCCGCGGCCATGATCTCGTCCGTGGACCGGTAGCACTCATTCAGCACGACGCTGCGCCCCCGCACCTCGAGGCCGACGTCGCTCGCGCAGCCACCCGCGTAGATCCTCGTTGACCTTCTTGGCGATCGGGCCGGGCATCGCGAGGGTCGCGTCGAAGAAGCGGCGGTTTCCGCGTACGAGACGTCGCGACGCGGTCATTTTCCCAGCCTCAGTACCGCCGGAGGTGGTGATGCGAAGAAGAACATACGGTGACCGGGTCGTGGGCGGTTCTCGACGTCCGTCGGCGCGGCGAGGGAGAGAGGCGACGCCCCGCGTTACTTGAGTGTGGTGGCCTCGCTTAGGGTGATCGTCTGGACCCGCGCGCTCGCGACCTCGGGGATCGCCCGCTCCCAGGCCGCCTGCGGCTCCCGCTTCGAACGACGCCACTCGCGTACCACGCGCACGCGCGTCAGACCGTACACGCCGGCCGCGAGCGTGACCAAACCGCCGAGGAACAGCGCGGCGTGGATCCCAAGGAGCGAGCCAAGCATGCCGAGACCGAGCTGACCTGCCGGCATCACGCCGATGAAGAGGATCCCCCACAGACTCATGACGCGGCCACGGTACGCGTCCGACGTCGTCGCCTGGAGCATGTTGTTCCCCATCCCCGCCGTGACCGTCCCGGTGAGACCCGTCGCGAACACGAAGATGAGCGCGACCACGGGTTGCGACGAGACCGCGAAGAGCGCGAGCGCCAGGCCGTTCGCCGCGGCGGCGAAGACGAACACGTTGCCGAGCGAGCGTACGCGACCGACCTTCATGACCACCACCGCTCCAGCGAGCGAGCCGAGCCCCATCGCGGAAAGCAGGATGGAGAGCCAGCTCACGCCGTGGAGCACGGACTCGCCGGCCACGGCGGGAAGGAGCGCGTTCGCCGGACCGGCCGCGATGAAGACGGTGGCCGAGATCGTGAGGATCCACACCAGCGCGGGGTTGCGGCGGGTATAACGCGCGCCCTCGACGACGCTCGCCAGGAGCGAGTGCGATGGCCGCGCGACGGCGGGCGCCAGCGGCCGCATGGCGAGGAGCGCGAAGATGATGGACGTGAAACTGAGCGCGTTCGCGGCGAGGAGCCCGGGGATGCCGATCGGTATGTACATGAGGCCCGCGATCAGCGGACCGATGATTGATGCACCGTTGAACGCCGCGGACTGGAGCCCGATCGCGCTCGGGAGGAGCGAAACCGGCACGATGCGCGGGATCATCGACTGACGCGCGGGGTTGTCGAACGCGAACGTCGCGGACTGGACGACCGCGGCGACGAGCACGATCCAGATCGACGCGACGCCGAGGTAGGTCACGACCGCGAGAACGGCGGCGTTCAGTGCCATCGTGCTCTGGGTGACGAGGAGCAGCTTCCGCCGGTCGACGCGGTCCGCCAGCGCCCCGGCAACGAGCGTCAGGGCG
>JALYKU010000142.1 GCA_030774595.1 Chloroflexota bacterium
GCACGCGCCTGAGCCCCCACAGCATGGAGAGAAGCGGATCATCGTGCGGCGCGCCGGCGGCGCCGTGCCGCTCGTCCAGATCGCGTTCCATGCTCCGCGCGCGACGGACGCCGCGGCGCCGGCGCTCACCGCGCTCTCGGTCGCGCTCGCCGGCGCCGCCGGAGGAGCGGAGGTGGCATCGGGCCGGTCGTCGCGCCTCTACCGCGCGGTGGTGGACGCGGCCCTCGCCACGGAGGTCGACGCGACCTTCGGGCTGACCAAGGACCCGTACCTGTTCGTGGTCGAAGCAACGCTCCGTCCGGGCGTCGAGCACGCGACGGTCGAGCGCGCGCTGCTCGCGGAGCTCGATCGGATCGCAGCCGAGCCGCTGGGCGAGGAGGAGTTCGCGCGCGTGAGGCGACAGCTGCTCGCCTCGACCGCTTTCCCCAGCGACACGGTGACCGGACGTGCCTACCGCCTCGGCCAGCTGCTGTCGACGGGAGCGGCGCGCTCCATCGGCGAGTGGTACGACCGTCTCGCCGCCGTGACGGCCGAGGCCATGCGTTCCGCCGCGGCCGCGACGGTGACCGAGCACTCCCGCAACGTCGGCTGGTTCGTGCCCGAATGACCGATGCGCCGAAGGTCGCAAGGCGCCAGCTCGCCAACGGCATGCGGGTCGCGGCGGCTCCGATCGCGGGCCTGCGGTCGACGTCGGTGGTGCTGGCGCTCGAGGCCGGGCAGTGGTTCGAGCCCACCGGCCGCGCCGGCGTGGCGAGGCTCACGGTGCAGAGCCTCATGCGCGGCACGCGGCAGCGCGATGCGCGGTCATGGTCGAACGCGCTCGACGAACTGGGCGCCGTCGCGCGGCTGGACGTGGGATCGCACGCGGCGGCGTTCGCCGGCCAGTGCCTGGTCGAGGACCTCCGCGCCTACCTGCCGCTCGTGGCCGAAGCGGTGATCCGCCCCGCCCTCGCGGACGGGGAGATCGAATTCGTGCGGGCGCAGACCATCGCGGCGCTCGAGGAGGACGCCAAGGACACGCGCGCCGTGGCCGACCGCGCCTGGCGCGAGCTCGCGTACCCGCGCGACCATCCCTTCCGGACACGCCCCATGGGCGACGAGGCCGTCGTCCGCGACGCCAAGACCGATGAGGTGCGCGCCTATCACGCCGCGCGCATCCGCCCCGGGGGCGCTCTGCTCGTCGTCGCGGGCGGGGTCGAGCCCGAGGATGTGTTCGGATCGGCAGAGGTCGCCTTCTCCGATTGGGGCGGCGGCGGCGGGGAGGGACCGTCGCATCCCATGGCCACTCTGGCCACGGCGGTCCGACGGTCCGAGGCCGTCGCCGACAAGACGCAGTGCGACATCGCGATCGCGTGGCTCGGGATCCCCCGCAACGACCCCCGCTTCGTGCACGCCCGCGTCACGAACATGGTGTTCGCCGCCGATCCCTTCGCCAGCCGGGCGGGCCGCGTCGTTCGCGACGAGCTCGGGCTCGCGTACTACGTGTACAGCAGCATCGGTACGACGCGCGGCCAATCGCCGTGGGTCCTGCGCATGGGTGTCAATCCCGACAACGTCCAGCGCGCGGTCGAGACGGTCTTCACCGAGCTGCGTGGTATGCACGAGGGTCACATAAGCGATGAGGACCTCGAGCTCGCGCAGGACAAGCTCGTGGGCGAGCTCGGCGTCGCGCGCGAGAGCCCCGCGGGCGTCGCGCAGCAGATCCTCGAGCAGGAGCTCTTCGGTCTGGGTGACGATCACTTCGCGCGCTACCCGGAGCAGCTCCGCGCGGTGACGAAGGACGAGGTGGTCCAGATGGCACTCGAATTCCTGTCGCTCGACCGCTACGCGCTCGCGGTCGCGGGACCTCCCGTGGAGCTGGCGTAGGTGCGCAACAGCATGGACGCGGTCACGGCGCGCGACCTCGCGTACCTCGAGTCGCTGAACGAGCCGCTCGCGGGCGTCGCGGCCGAGATGGACGCGGCGGGCGCGGCCGAGAACATCCCCATCGTGGGAACGGCCGTCGGTCGTGCGCTGCGCGTGCTCGTCCGCGCCACGGCGGCGCGGCGTATCGTCGAGATCGGAACGGCGATCGGCTATTCGGCGCTATGGATGGCGAGCGCGCTGACCGCCGACGGGCGCATCGTGACGATCGACCCGGATCGCGCTCGCACCGATCGCGCGCGCCGGTTCTGGGAAGCCGCAGGCGTCGCGGAGCGCATCGAGGTGCGCACCGGCGAAGCGCTCAAGGTCCTTCCCGAGCTCAGCGGTCCATTCGACCTCGCGTTCATCGACGCGTTGAAGCACGAGTACACGGCGTATCTCGAATGCGTCCTGCCGCTGCTCCGTCCCGGCGGCACCGTGGTCGTCGACAACCTGCTGTGGGGCGGGCGCGCCTCAGGCGCGCGACCCGACGATCGCGGAAGGGATACCGAGGCCATCCGCGCCTTCAACGCCGCGTTCGTGCGCCACCCGGCGCTCGACGCGACGATCCTGCCCGTTGGCGACGGCCTGGGAGTCGGCGTCAAGCGGTAGGCGCACCCGCGAGCCCCTGGTCTCCACCAGGCCCTCCGCTTCCAGGCGCGCCACCAGCCGCGGGACGTGGGCATCCCCCACGATCCGCGACAGCGATCCCAGGGTCATCGCGTTGCTCGCGCCGGCGAGAGCCCGCACGATCGCGCCACGGACCCGGCGGTCGCTCGTCGCGAAGCCGGGCTGGCGACGGCGAGCCACCTCGGCCCGACGATGCCTCGCCGCGCATAGCGGACCGACGGGGCACACCTCGCAGCGCGGGTCCCTCGCCGTGCAGACGGTCGCTCCAAGGTCCATGAGCGCGTGATGCCAGCGCGCCGCGTCCGAGCCGCTTCGCAGCAGCGACGCGTCCAGGGCGATCGCCTCGCGCTCGCTCGCGGCGCGGCCGATGAAGATCCGGCCGAGCGTCCGCCGGATGTTCACGTCGGCGAAGGCGATGTCGCGGCCGAATGCGAAGCACGCGACCGCCCCGGCCGTGTAGCGCCCGATCCCGGGCAGCGCGTCAAGGGCGGCCGGGTCGTCGGGCACTCCCTGGCCGCAGTGGCGCGCCGCCAGGTGGAGCGCCCGCGCCCTGCGGTTGTAGCCGAGGCCCGACCACGCGCGCAGCACATCCGCGAGGGGGGCGCCCGCCAGCGTCGCGAGGGTGGGGAAGCGCTCGAGGAACCGGGTGTACGCCGGAAGCACCCGCAGGACCTGGGTCTGCTGCAGCATGAACTCGGAGACGAGGATCGCGTAAGGGTCCCGCGTGCGCCTCCAGGGCAGGTCACGGCCGTGTCGCGCGTACCATCGCCGGACACGCGAGCGGACGGCCTTGAGCTTGGCTTCCGGGGTGTACAATCGCGCGACACAGTAACTCGACGAAGTGCTGGGGGCGGTGCGCCTTCAGTGCTTTTTTCGTCCAACGGTGGCCCGACGATCGCCACTTTGCGCGCCGGAGGCATTCGATGAATCCCGACAAGCCTGTCTACGTCTCAGCGGATGGACTGAAGAAGCTCGAGGCTGAGCTCCATCTCCTGCGCACCGTTCGGCGGGCGGAGGTCGCCGACCGCATCCACGCGGCGATGCAGTTCGGCGACTACTCGGAGAACTCCGAGCTCGAGCAGGCCAAGAACGACCAGGCGTTCCTCGAGGGGCGGGTCCTCACGCTCGAGCAGATGGTCAAGAACGCGGTGGTCATCGATCAGAACGGCCACCACGAGAAGGTCGAGATCGGCAGCCACGTGATGATCGAGTCGTTCGGTGAGCAGGAGGAGTACGTGATCGTCGGGTCCGCGGAGGCCGCTCCAGCGGAGGGCCGCATCAGCAACGAGTCGCCGGTGGGCAAGGCGCTGCTCGGCCACCGCGCCGGCGAGATGGTCCAGCTGTCGGTACCCGCGGGCAGCGTGGAGCTGAAGATCCTCGCGGTCAGTTGACCTCGGTCCAGACCGACCGCGATCTCTTCTGGGCTGACGCCGTCGCGCGCTCGCTCCCGCCGGATAGGCCGCACGTCGTCCACGACTCGAAGACGCCATCCGGGACCGTGCCGGTCTCCGGCCTGCGCGGGCCGGTGATCAGCGATGCGCTCTACCGCACGTTCCGAGCGAGTGGGCTGCACGTCCGCTTCCTGTACGGCATCGACGACATGGACCCGATGGACGCGCAGTCGATGCGGTCGAGCGAGGCCATGGCGGCGAACATGGGCCGGCCGCTCTGCGCGATCCCGTCTCCCGATCCCTCGGCGAGCGACTACGCCGCCTACCACTCGAGCCGCTTCCTCTCGACGTTCGCGGACCTCGGCATCCACCCCGAGGTGTATCGGATGCGCGACCTCTACCGCGACGGCCGGCTGGATGGCCAGATCGATCTCGTGCTTCGGCGAGCGGATCGCGTGCGCGAGGTGTATCGCGCGGTCGCGCGCGTCGTCCGCCCCGACGACTGGCTCCCGCTGCAGGTCATCTGCGAGAACTGCGGCCGCGTCGGCACCACGTACGCGCGCGACTATGACGGCGAGACGGTCGCGTACGAGTGCCTGCGCGACCGCGCCAAGCTCGGTCGCGACGAGGAGCTCGCGCTGTGGGCCGAAGGCTGCGGCCACCAGGGGCGGGTCTCGCCGTTCGGCGGTCGGGCCAAGCTGCCGTGGAATCTCGAGTGGTGCGCGCAGTGGGACATCTTCGGCGTGACGTTCGAGGAGGCGGGGAAGGACCTGATGACCGCCGGCGGATCGCGGGAGCGCTCCAACGCGCTGTTCACAGCGGTGTGGGAGAAGCAGCCGCCGGCGGGCCTCGCTCACGAGTTCATCAACGTCGGCGGCCGCAAGATGGGCAGCTCGACCGGTATCGGGACCGCCGCGCACGAGCTGGTCGAGGTCTACCCCGGGGAGGTCATCCGGTTCCTCATGCTGCGCACGCGGCCGCAGACCGCCATCGATTTCGACCCCGGCGGGAACAGCCTGCCGCGGCTCATGGACGAGTACGACCGGTGCGCCGATGCGTATATCGCCGATCCGGAGAGCGACCTCGCCAAGATCTGGGCGCTCTCGCAGCTCTCGGCGGAGCCCGAGCCGATCGCCTTCCGCGTGCGCTTCAGCCTCGTCGCTGACTGGGTGCAGCTCCCACACATCGATCCCGAGCGCGAGACGGAGAGCCGCAAGGGGTCGCCGCTGAACGAGCGGGAGGCGCGCGACCTCGCGCGGCGCGCGGCCCTGGCGAAGACCTGGCTCGAGCGCTGGGCGCCGGACGAGGCGCGGTTCTCCGTCGCGGCAGCGCTGCCCGAGACCGCCAAGGGACTGGGCGAGGCGCAGCGCGCCTTCCTCGCGAGCGTCGCGGACGAGGTGCCGCGCACCCGCGAGCCCGAGGAGATGCAGGCGCGGTTGTACGACCTCGCGAAGGACTGCGGCCTCGTGACCGCCGACGGCAAGGTATCGCGCGAGGCCTTCGCCGCGATCTACCGCGCGTTCCTGGGCCGGCCGAGCGGGCCGCGCGCGGCCTGGTTCCTGACCGCGCTCGATCCCGCGTTCGCCGTCGCGAGGCTGCGTGAGGCCGCCGGGCGGTGAACGGCAAGCTCGCCGTCGCGATCATCTGGCACATGCACCAGCCCTATTACAAGCACCCCCAGACGAGCGAATTCGCATTGCCGTGGGTGCGTCTACACGGCTCGAAGGACTACCTCCACATGGCGCGTCTGCTCCTCGAGTTTCCCCGCGTGAAGCTGAACTTCACGATGGTGCCTTCGCTGCGCGACCAGCTCGAGGACTACGCGCGCGGCTCCGACGATGAGGATTCACGGCTGACCATGCGCACCGTCGAGGGCGCGCCGACGCGCGAGGAGAGGGCGCACATGCTGCGGCGCTTCTTCTCGATCCATCACGGCAATGTCATCGCGCACTATGAGGAGTACCGCAGGCTCCTGCAGCTCGCGATGTCGACGCTCGACCGGCCGGAGCTCCTCTCCGACGAGTACTTCATCGATCTATCCCTGTGGTTCAACCTCGCCTGGATCGATCCCGACGATATCAGCGCCGACGAGCGCCTGGCAGCGCTGCGCCTCCGCGGCCGCCGCTACACGAGGGAAGACGTGCGGTACGTCATCGGCCGCCAGCGGTTCATGGTGTCGGGGGTGCCGCACCTCTACCACCGTCTCGCGCGCGATGGCCGGATCGAGATCATGACGACGCCCTACTACCACCCCATCGTGCCGCTGCTGATCGACACCGACGCCGCGCGTCGGTCCGATCCGGATGCGATCCTGCCCGACGTGCGCTTCGCGTACCCGGAGGACGCGGCGCGCCAGCTCGCCGATGCGTTCGCCTCGCACGCGCGCGTGTTCGGCGCCAAGCCCAAGGGGCTGTGGCCGTCCGAGGGCGCCGTCTCGCCCGAGGCGGCGGACCTTTTCGCGGCCGCGGGCACGCAGTGGTTCGCCTCCGACGAGGGTGTCCTCGAGAGGTCGGCCGGGGTGACGATCCGCCGTGACGAGATCGGCGCGCTGTCCGAGCCGCAGCTCCTCTACCGGCCTTACCGGCTCGCGAACGGAACGGCCGCGATCTTCCGCGATCGCGATCTGTCAGATCGGATCGGCTTCCTCTATGGGTCGATGCCGCCGGCCGACGCCGTGTCGGATCTCGTGGGCAAGCTCGCGCGCGCCCGCGACCGTCTACCGTCCGACGGACATGCTTACCTCGCGTCGATCATCCTCGACGGCGAGAACGCGTGGGAGGCCTACCCGAACAACGGCAACGACTTCCTGCGAACGCTGTACGGCACGCTCCAGGCCGACGATCGCTTCGAAACGGTGCGGGTGAGCGACTTCCTCGAGGCGCACCCGGCCGAGGTGGTCCTTCCGCCGCTGCACTCCGGCTCGTGGATCGACGGGAACTTCGGGGTATGGATCGGCGAGCTGGCGCACGCGCGCGCATGGACCGCGCTCGCGCGAACGCGGGCCTTCGCGCAGGAGCAGTGGGGCGCGCTGTCGGAGATGCCGCCGAAGGTCCGCCAGGCGATCATGGTCGCGGAGGGCAGCGACTGGTTCTGGTGGTACTCGAGCCGCAACTCCAGCCCCGAGGATGCCGTGTTCGACGCGCTCTTCCGGGCGAACCTCGAGGTCGTGTGGTGGTTCGCCGGCACCGAGCTGCCGCCGGAGATCCGCCGCCCGCTCCTGGACGCCGAGCGTCTCGTCGGCGCGTACGGCGGCAATATGCTCCCGGGCGCGACGGATTGAAGGACCCGGAGGATGAGGGCTGCGGCCTGGGCCGCACCGGCTGCGGCGGGCGTGAGTTCCGCCCCGACCCCGCGCGCGAGCTTCGCGACATCGGCGCCGAGGCGACGCTTCGGCGCAGGGACGTGCTGGAGGTCGGCGCAGGCGACGGGCGGCTGACCTTGGCGATCGCGGCGCTCGCCGAACGCGTGCTCGCGGTCGACGCGGATCCCGGCGCGATCGAAGCCGCCCGGCTCGCTGCTCGAAGGGCCGGCATCCGCAACGTTAGCTTCAGGGTCGCGCCCGCGCAGGACCTCGGTCTCGGCCGCCGCCGCTTCGACGTCGCGGTGTTCTCGTGGTCGCTCTGATGAGTGCGCCGTTCGGGCATGGTCGATGCCCTCCATCAGGCCCACGCGTTACTCCGGAGTGATGGAGAGATCCTCGACGTCCGTCCGGACGGCTCGCGCCAGCCACGCGTGATCCGGAACGGCCGGGTGGCCGGACAGCTCCTGTATGCGCCGGATGCCCGGGAAGACGACGCCTCTGCCGACCGCGCGGTCGATCGGGTCGTCGCTCTGGGCTTGTTCAGACGGGTTCGCTCCGGTCACGTGTGGTATCGATACCGCTTCCAGGACCTGGCGGCGCTCGAGGCGTATCTGCGCGACTCGGGTCGCATGGCGGGGTACTCGCCGGGCACCCGCGCGCGGCTCGCGCGCCATGCGGGTGCGCCCATCACCGTTCGGCGCGCGATCGCGCACCAGTTCCTCCGTCGCGCCTAGAAGGCGCGGGCGAACGCCGCGTCCCACGACGATTCGAGGACCTCGAGGACGTTTGGCCAGGCGAACCGCCGGGCCGTGGCGCGCCCTTCGGTGCGCATCGAGCGGGCGAGCTCCGGGCGTGCGGCGAGGCGCCGCAGGTGAGCGCCGAGCTCCGCGGGGTCGTCCGTCTGAACAACGACCGCGTTCCCGTACGGGATCGCGTAGTCCTCGCCGGTCCGACCGACGAATGCGATCCCTCCGCACGCCATGACCTCAAGCCCGACGAGGCCGAAGGGCTCGCGCTGGGAGTTGGCGAGCACACCGTCGCTCGCGGCGTAGAGCGCGCGGAGCATTCGCTCGGGCACGAAGAAGTCGAGGAACACGATCTCGGCGTCAGGGCCCGCGATAAGGGCGGCGGCGTCCTTGATTGTCGCCTCGGCCGGCACGGCCACGCGCTCCACGCGCAGACCGCGCGCCCGGATCCGCGCACCCACGATGTCCGTGTAGTCGCTGCGGCTCCCGCGCATCAGGAGCCGTGGCCACGCCCCCGAATCGCGCAGGGCCGCCACCGCGTCGATCGCCCATAGCCAGCGCTTGTCGGCATCGAAGCGCGCGACCTTGAGGAGCGACGGGCGCGGACCGAGCGCGGCGCGCGCGGTCCGTACGTCGCTGGGCGGGACGGGGCGCAGGTAGCGCTCGGCGATACCGTTCGGGAGCACTTCGGCGTCGAGACCGAGCCTGGCCAGCTCGGCGCGCATGAACCGCGAGACCGTCGTGATCGTTGCCGATCGGAGCAGCAGCCTGAGGTCGACGTGGCCGAGACCGTAGGTGTTGTTCGCGTTCCAGAACAGCGCTGCGCCCGTGATGCCTCTGGCACGCAGCAGCGCCCACGTCGCGATCGCCGCGTCAGCCGTCTGCCAGTCCTCGAACAGCACGACCGTCCGCCGCCCATCCACCGTCGCTGGAGCGATCACGTCATCGACCAGGTGCCGTGGCACGGTCCCGGTGAGGTCGCGCCACTTGCCGTCCTCGCCGTCGTAGACGTCACGCGGGTGATGGCGGCTGATCCATTGGCACCACCGCTCCAGGAGCAGACGCCCATCGCGCCGCGTCTCGGTCGGGGGCGCGTCCGGATCTCCGACGAAAATGTGGCGTACTCGGTAGCCGCGGTCGACGAGAGCCTCGGCAAGGTCGTTCATCCGGGTCGCGAGGCCGCCGACGAACGAGTAGCGGTCCGGTCCCTCGAACGCGACGAGCACCACGTCGTCGGTGTCGAAAGCCACGTGCCGGACAGTAGCGCCGCACCGATAATGGCGCGCGTATGAGACCGATCGAGTGGATCCGCGCGGATCCGGAGGGCGTGCGCGCGATGCTCGCGGCGCGGCGCTTCGACGCGCCGCTCGACCGGATCCTCGAGCTCGACGCGACCGTCCGCCGCCTGAAGAGCGAGAGCGAGTCGCTGCGCGCCGAGCGCAACCGGGCGAGCAGGGGCGGTCCTCCCAGCGAAGCGGTGAAGGCCCGCATGCGCGAGGTCGGCGACCGTGTCCGCGAGATCGAGAACGAGCTCGACGCCGCGGAGAAGGAGCTTCAGGGACACACCCTGTGGATACCGAACCGGATCGATCCGACCGTGCCCCGCGGGGACGATGAGCACGGCAATCGGGTCGTGCACCAGGACGAGCCGCGCGAGCGTGGGTCCGCCGCCCGGCCTCACTGGGAGATCGGCGAGTCGCTCGGCATCCTCGACATCCCGAGAGGTACGCGGCTGTCCGGGTCCCGCTTCTATGTGCTCCGCGGCGCGGGTGCGGCGCTGCAGCGCGCGCTGATCGCGTGGATGATCGACCTAAAGCTGCCGCACGGCTTCGTGGAGATCTATCCGCCGTTCGTGACCAGGCGGGACACGCTCGTCGCGAGCGGCCACCTGCCGCATTTCGACGAGAACCTCTACCGCGACGAGGACGACGACGTGTGGCTCATTCCCACCGCGGAGCCGCAGCTGGTGTCTCTGCACCGCGGCGAGGTCATCCCCCTCGAGCGCCTGCCCGCGCGGTACGTCGCGTACACCTCCTGCTTCCGGCGCGAGCACATGAGCGCCGGCCGCGACGTGCGAGGCATCAAGCGGGTGCACTGGTTCGACAAGGTGGAGATGGTCGTGTTCTGCAAGCCCGAGGATTCGCCGAAGGAGCTCGGGCTGCTCACCGCGCGGGCCGTCGAGGTGCTCGAGCGGCTCGAGCTGCCCGTACGTGTCACGGAGCGATGCACCGGTGACCTTGGCTTCACCGCGATGCGCGGGTTCGACGTCGACGCGTGGGGTCCCGCGGTGGGGGAATGGCTCGAGGTGTCATCCGCCAGCGACTGCGGCGACTTCCAGGCCGAGCGGGCCGACGTGCGCTTTCGCCGTGAGCCGGGCGGCAAGGCCGAGTACGTGCACATCCTCAATGCGTCGGGAGTCGCGCTGCCGCGCCTCATGATCGCGATCCTTGAGAACTACCAGCGACCTGATGGATCGCTCGAGATCCCTGCCGCCGTACGGCCTTATCTCGGCGGTCGGGGCAGCATCGCCCCGGGGGAGTTCGCGCTGTGACGAAGGCACGCCGATACGACGCTCGGGTGCCTGTCGCACGAGATACCGACCGCTTTGGGCTGCCTTACTGAAAGCGCGGTTTATTCGTAAACTTGTGCTTGGCTGGAGAGACTCTGGCCTTCGGCGGATGAGCGCCGCCATCTGCCGTACGGCATGTCCCCGCGATGCGGCAGCTGCCCGCCGAGCCAGGTCGGTCGTTCGACCTCGAGGGGGCAGCCGACGGCGGTTGCGTCGCGGCGCGAGCGGCTGGAGAGGTGCAGCGTCGGCGGGATGAAGACGGACCACCGTCGGGCCCGGTTCTGGCAGTGAACGAAGGCCGGATGAGTGGACGCCGGCGATGCATCGCGGTGATCGATCCGGTGGGCGCGGTCCTCGATGTCGTGTCGGGCTCGGACGTCGACGCGCTCGTGATGACCGTCCCCGAGCCGGGACGGCTGCTTGCCGCACCGCACGAGATCGGCAACGCCATCGATCTCGTGGTGTTCGCGACGTACGGCCCGCTCGACTGGAGGGCCGTCCGCTGCGCCACGGATCGGTGGAACACGATGGTCGTGGCGACGCGGTACGACCGGTCCGAGGCCCTGCAGGCGCTGTCCCGTGGCCTTGTGGGTTACATCGACGGGTCCGATGCGCCCGGCGCGCTGCGGCGCTCGATTCGTGGCGTACTCGGCGGGCACCTGGGGTTCCACCGAGAGGCGCTGGCGGCATGGCTGCGCGAGAACGGCGAGCCAGCGGGCGCGAAGGCCCATCGTTTGCTCACGCTTCGGCAGCGCGGAGTCATGGCGCTGGTCGCGCGCGGGCGGTCGGACGATGAGATCGCCGGGACGCTCGCGATCAACCCCACGACCGTTCGAGCGCACATACGGCGCGCAATCGAACGGCTCGAATCGGGAAGCGACCCGAGAGCCTGGGTCCCCGATCCGCCAGCAGCCGGCGCTCTGCGGAGGGTGCCCCTCGCGGCGGGGTGGGCCGCCGGCCTGCTCCTGGTCGCGACGCTCAGCGCGGCGCTCGCGGGCCCCGCGAGTGCGAGCTCGCTCCCGAACGAGGCGCTCTACTCGGTGAAGCTCGCCCGTGAAGCGGTCGAGGTGATGTTCGCTTCCGCCCCCGAGGACCGGACCGTCGTGGAGCTCTCCATTGCCTCCAGCCGACTCGATGAAGCGCGACAGCTTGCCGAGCGCGGCAGCGCTCAGTTGGCTCTGGAGACGACAGGCCGGTACGTCGAGCACCTGGCGGCCGCGGCGGCGAGCGCGGCGACCGCCGAACGCGAGCACGCGGCTTCGATGCCGACGATCACGCGGCTCACGGAACAGCTCGCGCAGAAGCAGGTCGAGGTAAGGGCCACAGCCACCGGGCTGCAGGCGGACCCGGCGACGGAGAGCGCCGGCCGTGTACTGGCCGCGGTCACGGCGTCGCCACTCCCGCAAGCGGGCAGGTCGATCGCGCTCCGGTTGGCCGAGATCGCCACCACGACCGCGACCCATCTCGCCGAGGGAACGCAGGAGACAGCGCCCGAGGTCTCGCGACAGGCCCGGCGCGCGGAAACGGTCGCGTACGCGGCCGCGGTCACGGCGGCGACGAGCTTGATCGGGTCGCTCGCGAATTCAACGTCGACGATTTCCGAGCCTGCCAACGATCGATCGGTGCCGCCCGCGGTCGCCGTCGGCACGCCGAATCCCGGCGGCAGCAACGCCCGAGTGCCCCGGTCTACCCGTTCGACGGGGCCGCAGCACACGCTCGAGCCGGTGCGCACCGCCGAGCCGGCTTCAACCGCGGGGGCCGCTCCGGTCGCCTCGCCAGCCGTGACGGCGGCGCCGGCCGCGTCAACGATACCGAGCTCCGCGCCGGCTCCGGCTGCTTCGGCGACGCCCTCTCCGGCGCCCACGGCGGTACAAACGCCGACGCCGAGCCCGTCCGCTGTGCCGGGCCAGTCGCCCGCGCCGAGCGCGACCCCGACCGCGACGGCGACGATCGATCCGAGCACGATCCTGCCGCCGCCGCCGTCGGCCACGCCCCTGCTGCAGAAGACGCGCTGAAGACGGGGCTTCGGCCCCTCAGACCCCTACGGAAGAGCGAAAATCCGCCACCCCTGCGCATGACGAAGCCACGCGTTGACGGTAGCGGCGGAGGCAGGTCGCCGCACGGAACTGCTCTGATGGATCCGCGATTCCCGGTCCCAGAAGTGGCAATGGCCGCGGAGCGGGCGCGCTATCCCGTCGCCCGGATATAGGTGAGGGTGTGATGGGCTACGAGCACGTCGCGCTCGGTGGTGCTGGCCTCCCCATAGACGATGCGGCGTCCTGCCTTCAGGACACGCGCGCGGCAGCGCAGATCGCCTCGCGCACCGCGGAGGAAGTTCGTCTTCATCTCGAGCGTCAGCGCCATCCGCTCTTCACCGACGACCGTCATCAGCGCGAGCCAAAACGTCGCGTCCGCGAGCGCCATGGAGGCGCCGCCCTGGATGAAACCGCCGGGGCGCAGCATCTCAGCGCGGAATGGAAGCCGCAGGGTCGCCTCGCCGTCTCCGAGCTCTTCAAGGGCGAATCCCCACCACCGCACGAAGGGTGACTCGTCCAGGATCCCGCGAGCATCGGCCATGGAGATCTTCGAGGACACCTCAGGGTGCTCCGTTCGACGGTCGGTCCGCGTGGCTGCCCATATTCCCCCCTGCCCGCGGCGCGATCCACTCGGCGATCCGTATCCCAGCGGCGGCGTGCAGTGTCCTCCGACGGTCGGCCCTGCGTATACCGCGCGTTCCATGGCGGCGTTCCTCGGTGAAGCGGCGTCGTTCGACGCGGATTTGGTGGGCGCCAAGGCCGCGACGCTGAGCAGGCTCGCGGCCCACTTCGACGTGCCGCCCGGGTTCTGTCTCGAGGCCGCGGTCTTCGACCGTCTCGCTGGTGCGCTCGATGGAGACGAGCGCGCGCGTTCGGAGCTGCAAGCGCTCGTCGCAACGGCCCACGAGCAGCTGGAAGCGCGGGTGGATCACCGGCCGATCGCGGTGGCGGTCCGCTCTTCCGCCATCGGCGAAGACGGGCGCGCGACGCTTCGTTCGCGGGCCAGCACGAGACGATCCTCAACGTCCGGGGCGTCGACGCGATCGTCGATGCGGTGCTCGCTTGCTGGCGATCGGTCTCGTCCGAGCGTGCCGTCGCGTATCGGCGGGAGCGAGGCATCGACGGGCTGGCGCGCATCGCGGTCCTGATCCAAGAGCTCGCCGACGCGGACGTCGCGGCTATCGCCTTCAGCGGTCACCTGGAGCGACCCCGCCGACGCGGAGCTCACCTGGACGAGGGAAGAAGCGCACTTCGCGGAGCACCTATCGCCGCTGTCGACGGAATACGTCGTCCAGGGACCCAGCCATGGCACACGCCGCCGCATGGAGATGCTCCGACCGCCGGTGCTTCTGCGCTTCGAGCCGCAGAACGGTTGGATCTATTTCGCGTTGCGGCCCTTGCTCTCGCCGACCGAGATGCCTCGAGCCCAGGAGCTCGCGATGGCCCGAAGGCGCGAGCTCGCGCGGCGCCTTGCCGCGCTTTGGGAGAAGGACTACCTGCCCGGCGTACGAGCGCACAACGCCTGGATGCGCTCGCTCGCCATCGACTCCCTTTCGTCGCGTGAGGCGGCCGAGACGTGGGACGAACTTTGGCGGCGAGTGAATGACATCTGGACGACACACATGCTGCTGGTCGGCGGCGCGTACACGGTCATGGATGAGCTGGTGCAGAGCTACGAGCAGCTCACCGGCAGGCCCGGCGCCGAAGCGCTCGAGCTCGTGCAAGGCCGCGCCATCACGCTTCAACGGTTGCAGGCGGAGCTGCATCAGCCTCGTCGCGCGCGTTCGCGGCGAGGCTGGCGTGGCGGCCGCGATCGACCGGCTGGAGCGACGCCATGGCGATGAGATACGAGGTGACGAGCCACGCCGACGCGGTGCGATCGACCGCGAGGTCCCGTGCGATGAGCGGAAGCGCCACGACGATCATCGTCGAGTTCAGCGGCACGAGGAGGTTGCCGAGCGCGACCGCCATGACGAACGCCGGGATCCTGGTCATGGCTGGACGGTAGGCCATCCGCGGGCCGTCCGAACGCGGGCCGCAATCTCCACTGCGCAGAGCGAGGGCCCCCGCGGTAGGCAAGGGAGATCGCGCACGCTACTTTCCATCGCGAGTGCGATCACGATCCGCGGGAGGCCCGCTCCGGCTGGCTGGCGTTGCGCCGTTGCTGATCGCACTCGTCTCTGGCTGCGCACCCGGCCCGGCGGCCCAGCCAACGGCTTCAGCGCCACCCACGTCGGCTGGCGTCGCGGCGATGGCCGAGCTGCGGCGGTCGGCCGCCAACCTGGTGGCGGCCTTCGACGGCAAACCCGGGATCTGGCTCGCGGATCCGACCCAGCCAGATCCGATCTTCACCGCGAATCCGGATGAGCCCTTCGTCACGGCTTCGCTGTACAAGTTGGCGCTGCTCCTGCACGTCGAGCGGCTCGTCCAAGCGGGAAGGCTGTCCTACGAGGACACCATCACGATCGAAGAGGACGACGTCAGGCATGGGGGAGCCAACGAGTACCCGGGGACCGTGATGACCGTCGACGAGGCGCTCGAGGGCATGATCACGTTCTCCGACAACGGGCCGGCCCTCGCGTTCCTGCGCATCTTCGGTCCGGTCAGCATCAATGCGTCGCTCGCGGCCCAGAAGATCGCCGATTTCCACATCGCCGCCAGCGCGGACGAGGACAACATCGTGACGCCCCGCGCGCTCGCCACCTACTTCGCTCTTCTCGCGGAGCGGCGTCTGGTGTCGACCGCGGCGTCCGAGAGGATGCTCGCGCGTCTGCGAAGGCAGCACATCAATGACCGGCTCCCGCGGAAGTTACCGGTCGGCGTGACCGTCGCGCACAAGACGGGGGACCTGGTCGGCTACGCGCACGACGTCGGGGTCATCGACGTGCCGGGCGCGCAGCTCGTCGTCGTCGCGATGACATCGGGCGCGAGCGAGGAAGGCGCTTACGACTTCATCGCCCGCCTCGGCTCACTCGCCTATTCGGCCTATTCGCCGGATCCCGCACGCCTGCCCGCGCCGGCACCGGTCGTCGCCCTGGAGCCGCCGCAACAGCAGGGCGCGAACGATCTCATGTTGGCTGGCGTCTTCATCGGCGGTTTCGGCGCCTTACTCCTCGCCCGACGGTACGCGCGCCGGCGCAGGGTCCCCAAGCGCGCGCCGCGCGGACCTCGGCCACTGGGGGTGTGGACGCCGAACAGGCGGAGCGGCGGCGCCCGTCGCGGTGCCGGCGCGGTTCGTCGCCAGTAGCGCGGGTCGACCCCGGACCAAGATGGAAGGCGCTCTGTTCGGGCAAGATCGAGGAGATGAGGCCGCCCCGCATCAGTCGGGTCCATCGGGGCGCTCGAAAGGGCGGAAAGCGCTATGGTCGGGAGGCGACCGAATCCCAGGACCGTCTCGAGGATGAACTGGCGAAGATCAGTCGCCAGCCCAGGGCGCACGATCCGCGTGCTGAGCTGAGCGAAGGAGAAACTCGATGTCCAATCCGGTCACCTGGTTCGAGATCATCGGCAAGGATGCGATCAAACTTCAGAAGTTCTACGGCGATGTGTTCGGCTGGAAACTCGGCCCGCCCGCGCTCGAGCGCTCCTGAGGTAGAAGGTGGAATGCGCGGTGGCCGCTCCGAAGCTCACGAGCGGCTTGCCGTTCAGCTTGAAGGTCGGCACCTGGTAGCTGATGCCTTCCGTCGCCGTCGGCGCGGCCGCCTGGATGGCCCTGCGGAGCTTCGTGAGCGCGGCGCGTGCGTCCTTCGGGACCGCCGCAAGGTAACCCTCGGTGTTCAGGTGCGTCATCATCGTCCATCGCCGCCGCGATCCCTTCACGGGGTCGGTGTTCTTCGCGGGCTTATCGTTGCTCACGCGCTTGCTTCAGAGTACTTATCTCAATCTTATCCATCCTGAGCATTGCTTCCATAACTCTTTTCGATCTCTCAGCATCCTTGTCCTGCAACATCTCGCCTAAAGCAGTAGGAATAATTTGCCATGAGACACCATACTTGTCTTTAAGCCAGCCGCATCTTTGTTTTTCTCCGCCCTCGGCGAGCTTCTCCCACAGCTCGTCTATTTCTTGCTGCGTCTCGCAGTTCACGAAGAACGATATGGCTGGCGAGAAGGTGAATTGTGGACCCCCGTTTAGTGCATAGAATTCTTGCCCTTCGAGCTGGAATGCTCCGCTCATTACCGTTCCGTTCGTTCCGGGCCCTTCCTCTTCGTAGCGAGTAATGCTTACGATCTTGGAGTTCTTAAAAACAGAGGTATAGAAATTCATTGCCTCCTCGGCTTTGCCATCGAACCACAAGAATGGGGTGATTTTTTGCATGGAGAGTCCCCCTTTTCTGATCTTGTCTGCAGACTGTTTGTGTCTGGCAGTAACGAAATGGGATCCAAATGTACCAAGGAGTTACGGGGAGAGACCTCGAGCAGGGCGGCAATAGGTCAGCCGCCCGTTCGCATCAGACTTGGCATCAAGGCAATCCAGCGAGGGTCATACATGGCGCCCGAACCCTTGCCATGATTGCCTTGGAGGGGTGGCAGAGCGGTCGAATGCGGCGGTCTTGAAAACCGCTGGAGCCGCAAGGCTCCCGTGGGTTCGAATCCCACCCCCTCCGCACGAAACGGGCACTTTCCGCGCGCGACGGTAGGACGCGGATCGCCGTCTGACCGCAGTTCTGACCGCATCCAGCGCGCCGCCGCATCAACCGGTCTCGTGAAGCGCGCTGGCGCGCGTGGTGACGTGACGGCCGCGAAGCCGCGCGTGTGCCCCGGTGTGGCGGCGCTTGGCTGGGATGGGCGCAGGATCGGCCCTCGCCGCGCGCGGCGCCCGTTGGCCACCGTGTCGAGGCGTGGGGCGCGACGGAGCCTGGGGGAGTGGATCGAACCGTGAGGCGATCGCCGGCTTCCCACCCGCGGCCGCTGACCGCCCGCGAGTGCGCGACGCTCGAGCGCAAGGCCCAAGGCATGACGCACAAGATGATCGCGTTCGAGTTCGGGATTTCGATCAACACGGTCGGCAATCTCGCGGCGAACGCGTACAAGAAGCTCGGCGTCCACGGAGCCGCAGCGGCGGTGCATGCGCATCGCGACGCGCATTTCTATTGCGGCACCCGCGTCGATTTCGGGCCCATCCGCGAGCGCCTCGAGGCGAGCCGCTCGACGTAGAGTCGCGTGAGCCCACGACCATGACGAGTGTGGTGCCCCCAGCTACGCGCGTCGGCGGGCGCGAAGCACGAGCAGCGCCGCGATCACTGCGACGGCCAGCCCCACGGGGACCAGTACGAGCAGCGGCGATTGTTGCGCCGCGACGGTCGGTGCCGGGGTGCCGGGCGCTGTGCTGGACACCTGCACCGTCGGTGCGGCGGTCGTCGGCGTTGCGCTGGCCGTAGCGACTCTGAACATGAACGATCCGTCGATGGCGTGGCCATCCGCCGCGTCGATCGAGGTGTAGGTCACGGTATACGTGCCATCCCCGCCGGCGGTTACCGGGATGACCATGATGGTGCTGTTCACCCGGGCGGCGCTGCTGACGAGCGCGCCATCGGGGCCGTTCACCTTTCCGGTGCTACGCGTGTCGATGGCTTCGTTGAAGATGAGCTCGACTGTCGCCGGACGCCCCGCGACCGTGCTGCCGGCGGCGGGAGTGCTCTTCACGAGTGCGACATCGGCGAGCGCGATCGCCTGGCTGCCAAGCGTCACTGCCAGGACGAGCAGACCGATCTGGAGAGGCCGCTGCATCGCGGTCACTGGCTCCTTGTGCCGGATCCGCGGGTGCGCACGAGGACGAGGGCGAGACTGGCGAGCCCCGCGACGAGCGCGACGCCGGCCAGCACGCGCGCCGTCAGGTCGCTCGGCTCAGACGCCGGAGGGCGCGCAGGGAACTCGATCTCGCTCGCCGCCTTCGGCTCGTCGAAGCGGCCCGGACCGGACTCGAACTTCTCGTCCACCGCCAGGTCCTCGATCTTCCCGCTAAAGCGGAAGATGTAGACGCCGGTCCGCGTTGGGATGACGTCGGCGGCGTACGCGCCCGGACGGTTCGGGACGATCTTGAGCGCGAGCCGAGTCGGAGCGCTCCCGCCGTAGGTGAGTTCGACCTGGAGCGTCTTTTCCAGGCCGTTCACCGGCTGACCCGTCCGCGAGTCGCTCACGCTGATGAATGCGCCGTTGAGCAGGCCCACGTAGGTCGGTTCGTTCAACCAGCCGACGACCAGCACGTACGGGCCGACGTTCCGTCGCTCATGCGCGCTCATCGCGCCGCCGAGCAGCACCGTGGCGACGCTCAGCGCGATCAGCCCAGCAGCCCAGCGCCGAAGCGACGTCCTCACCCGTCCATCCTGCCTGAAAGTCCTCGTCAGCCGGCGCGGTGATGGGCGGTAGGCGCGTGGTGGTCGTCGCCCCGGTGGCTGCAGGGATCGGGATGCACGATCACCTCGGCGAGCTTCGGCACCCCGTGCAGCACCGCGTGGCGGGCCTCCTCGGCGATGCGGTGCGCCGCGGTCAGATCGATCTCGCAGTCCATCAACAGGCGCGCCTCGGCCCAGAGTGCATGACCGACCCAGCGGATCCGCACGCCCTCGACCGCCTCGACGCCCGGCACCGCTGCGAGCGCGGCCTCCGCCTGGGAGACCAGGCCAGGGTCCACCGCGTCCATCAGCCGGTGGTAGATGTCCGTCGCAGCGCTCTTGAGGACGAACGCGATGAGCACGCTGATCAGGATCCCGACGAGCGGATCGGCGAGCGGGAACCCCAGCAGCACCCCGACCGCAACGACGAGCACGGCCAGTGAGGCCAGGCCGTCCGTCCGGGCGTGATAGCCGTCCGCCTCGAGCGCCGCGGATCCGATCCGCTTGCCTTCGCGAATGCGGAAGATCGCGACGGCCTCGTTGCCGATGAACCCGACGACCGCCCCGACCATCACCCAGCCGATGTGGTCCACCGGCTGCGGAGCAAGGAGCCGCCGCACCGACTCCCAGCCGGCCACGAGGGTCGAGATCGCGATCATCAGGACGATGAATACCCCGGCGAGATCCTCGGCCCGACCGTAGCCGTACGTGTAGCGACGGTTCGGGACGCGGCGGCTGAGGCGGAACGCGAGAAAGAGCGGCAGTGCGGTGAGCGCGTCGGCGCCGTTGTGGATCGTGTCGGCGAGCAGCCCAACCGAACCGCTGGCGAGGGCGATGACGAGCTGCACGGCCGCCGTCGCGCCGAGGCCGACGAGCGATAGCGCGAGCACACGAATGCCCCGGGCGCTCGCTTCCAGCGCGGTGTCGATCTGGTCGGCAGCGCCGTGCGAATGACCGAACAGGCTTGCTAGGACGCCATGAGGATGCTCGGACTCATGCTGATGGTCAGGGCCATGCCCGTGTTCGTGGTCATGCTCGCCATTTGTCACCTCGTCACTTTAGTGCGGCGATACCCACCCCCACGCGACGCCCGCTGGCCACCGTGTCGACGCGTGTGGCACGACAGGGGTGGGGGAGTGGGTCGAACGTTTCGCGGATAACGGCGAAAGAGCACGCTCTCGGCCCACACACACGCCCGCGAAAGTCGCGAAATGGCAGCGCAACGCCGCGCGGCCTCTTTCGGACGCTCTCGGCCCCGCCCGGGCGCAGCCGTGAGGCGATCGCCGCCGTCCCACCCGCGGCCACTGACCGCCCGCGAATGCGCCACGCTCGATCGCATCGGCCGCGACCTGACACACAAGGAAATCGGCGCCGAGTTCGGCATCTCGATCAACACGGTCGCCAACCTCGCGGCGAACGCGTACAAGAAGCTCGGCGCCCGCAGCGCCGCAGCCGCCGTGCTCGCGCACCGTGACGCACATGCCTGGTGCGGCTCGCGCATCGACTTCGGGCCGATCCTCGAGCGCATAAAAGCGTCGCGGACGGGATAGACAAACGCACTAGTAGTGAGCGTCGGATCCGCCGACGCCCGCGAGGTCACCGCGCCACGCTGACAGCGATGGTCCGCTTCGGAACGCGACAAGGGTGAATGCCGCGCCGTCCGCGGCGTCCCTGCCCGCGCCCGGGCTGCCCGCGCTTCCGGCCGTGCGCGCTGCACCCCACATCCACGCCGTACCGCGGCAGCTCGACCGCGCAGGGCTACGGTGCCAGCTGGCACAAGATCAGCGACCGCGTCCTCGCGGAGGAGCCGGTCTGCCCCGGCTACGAGCGACCCTGTGGCGCTCGCACCTCGGTCGTCGACCACATCCAGGCGCGCCGGCGCGGCGGGACCGATGCGCGCAGCAACCTGCGGGCCTACTGCCGGTCATGCCACTCGCGCAAGACGGTCTTCGAGGACCGCGGCTGGGGCAACCCCCCTCGTGAACGTCATCGACATGCCGATCGCTGAGCTCGCGCCGGCGCCGTACAACCCGCGCAAGGGCCTGAAGGCGGGCGACCGCGAGTACGAAAGCCTCAAGCGCTCGATCGAAGAGTTCGGCGTGGTCGACCCGGTCATCTTCAACACCCGCACGAAGCGCCTCGTCGGCGGCCATCAGCGCCTCACCGTCCTGCGCGACCTCGGGCATGCGACCGCGCCCACCGTCTTGGTCGACCTGGATGAGGTACGCGAGAAGGCGCTCAACCTCGCGCTGAACAAGATCGCCGGCGCGTGGGACATGCCGATGCTGAAAGACCTGCTGCTCGACATCGAGCGCTCGGGCGGCGACCAGACACTGACGGGCTTCGATCCGAAGGAGATCGAGGAGATCCTGACGAACTACCGCGACGACGACCCGGGCGAGGACATCCCGGTGCCCGAGCCACCCGCGAACCCGGTCACCCGCGTCGGCGACCTCTACGAGCTCGGCCCGCACCGCCTGGTCTGCGGCGACGCGCGCGACGGACGCGCCTGGAAGCTGCTCATGGGACAGGACCGCGCCGACATCATGTGGACCGATCCGCCGTACGGCGTGCAACCGGCGACCGGGTCCGCCATGCGTGCCCGTGGGGAGCCGTTTCAGAACAACCGCCCGGGTGACATCCAGCCGCTGCTCAGCGCGGTCTTTCCTCTGTGCAGCGCGCATCTCAAGGCTGGCGCGGCGATCTATGTCTGCAGCGCCCCGGACGCCGACATGCTGATGCCGTTCATCGGAGCGTTCCTCGCTGCGCAGTGGCACCACTCACGCACGCTGATCTGGGTCAAGGGCTCGCCGAACTTCCTCGCCTCCTCCTTCGGCGGCGATTACAAGAACCAGCACGAGGCGATCCTTTACGGCTGGAAGCCCGGAGCCGCTCACGTCTGGAATGTCCCGGACGGTGCCGTCATCGACGACGAGCCAGCTCTGACGCACATGAAGCGCGAGGACTTGGTTCGGCTGGTCAAGGAGCTTCGCAACGACCGGCAGACCTCCGTCGTGCGTGAGGACAAGACCCGCCACAACGACCTCCACCCGACGATGAAGCCGATCCCGCTCATCCGGAGGATGCTCGCCAACTCGAGTGTGCCCAAGCAGCTGGTGCTCGAGCCGTTCGCTGGCAGCGGCAGCACGCTCATCGCCGCGGCCCAGATGGGCCGCCGCGCCCGGCTGATGGAGATCGAGCCGCGCTTCTGCGACGTGATCGTCGAGCGCTGGCAGAACCTCACCAAGGAGACCGCGAAGCGGATCCCGGCCGCGGCCGCGGCGTGAGGACGGGACGCCCACCGACGCCGACCTCGCTGCGGTTGCTGCAGGGCAACCCGCAGCACCGGCCGATCAACGAGCAGGAGCCGAAGCCGAAGCCGATCGCGCCGCGCTGCCCGAGCTGGCTCTCGCCGGTCGCGAAGCGCCACTGGCGTGAGCTCGCACCCGAGCTCGAGCGGATCGGCGTGCTCACGACGATCGATGTCGGCGCGTTCGCCGGCCTGTGCGAGTCGTGGGCGCAGTACCGCGAGGCGAGCGAGTTTCTGCACAAGCACGGCGCCGTCTATCGCACGCAGGCGGGAACCCTTGTCCGCGCGCCGCAGGTCGCGATCGCGCGGGACGCGCTCGCGGCGTACATGCGCGGGTGCACCGAGTTCGGCCTCACCGCCGTCGCGCGCACGCGGGTCAAGGTCCGGCCGGCCGGGGAGGACGACGAGGATGACCTCCTCGACAAGCCGCGCTCGGCGAAAGCGTGAGCGGCCCGCGCCGCCGGGTCGTTCTACCGGACGGCAGCCGGCAGTCGCTCTTCGGCAAGACCCAGCGCGCGGCCCTCGACGAGCTAGGCGCGCTGCGCAAGTCGCAGGAGAAGGGCATATCGCATCCCAACGACCGCCAGAAGGTTGGGACCTATCTCACGACCTGGCTCGAGGGCGCTCGGCCAAAGGTCCGGCCGCGAACGTGGATCCGCTACGAGCAGCTGGCGCGGGTCCACACCGACTCGATCGCGAAGCTGCCGCTCGCGAAGCTCGGCCCGCAGCACATCGAGCGCCTCTACGCCGAGCGCCTCAATGCGGGGTCCGCGCCGATGACGGTGCGCCATCTCCACGCGGTGCTGCACAAGGCCTTCGAACAGGCCGAGAAGTGGGGCCTCGTCGCCCGCAACGCCGTCGCGCTGGTCTCACCGCCGACCGCAGCGCACCAGGAGATGAAGACGCTCAGCGAGGCGCAGACCCGCACGTTCCTGGAGGCCGTCGCCGGTGAGCGGTTCGAGGCGCTGCACGTCCTGGCCGTCTCGACCGGAATGCGGCAGGGCGAGATCCTGGCGCTGCGCTGGTCCGACCTCGACCTCGATCGCGCCTCCGCGCAGATCCAGCGGAGCGTCCAGTTCGTCACGGGCCGCTACATCTTCACCCCGCCGAAGACGGCGAAGTCACGGCGCAAGGTGGAGCTGACCCAGACCGCGATCGCCGCGCTGCGCCGCCAGCGGGTGCGCCAGATTGCGGAGCGCCTCGCCTCCGCCGGCGGATGGGACGACCAGGACCTCGTGTTCGCCGACGAAGCCGGCGGTCCGACGAGTCCCGACCGGGTCCGCTGGGCCTTCCAGCGCGTGCTCAAGACCGCGGGCCTGCCGCGCATCCGCTTCCACGACCTTCGCCACACCGCCGCGACGTTGCTCCTGGGCCGTGGCGTCCACCCGAAGATCGTCTCCGAGATGCTCGGCCACTCGACGATCGCGATCACGCTGGACCTCTACTCGCATGTCACCCCGACCATGCAGCGCGAGGCGGCTGCGGTTCTCGAGGTCGTCCTGGGAGGCGGGGCGTGACCGCAGTCTTGACCGCAGTTGCACGGAACGGAACGGCATGAGCGGGACCGCACTGGCACAAGTCCCCGCACGAAGGAACGGGTTGGGACGGATCGGAACCGTAGCGTGCGCACTTGAAAACCGCTGGAGCCGCAAGGCTCCCGTGGGTTCGAATCCCACCCCCTCCGCACGAAATGGGCACTTTGCGCGCGCGACGGTAGGTCGACGATCCCTCGCTGACGACAGTTTTGACGACAACCAGCGCGCCGTCACATCAACCGGTCTCGTGAAGAGCGCTGGCGCTCGTGGTGACGTGACCGGCGCGAGGCCGCGCGTGTGCCCCGGTGTGGCGGCGCTTGGCCGGGATAGGCGCAGTACGCGCCCCGGCACCGCTCGG